>JBJFEF010000106.1:0-2428 GCA_051890435.1 Muribaculaceae bacterium | reverse complement strand
AAAAAAGGCGCTACGAAGTGATTTCGCGGCGTTTTTTTGTATCTCCAAACCAACAGCGCAGAATTATTTTAAGGCGAATCACAGGCTTAATTTACTGTAATGCAAGAAAAATCCCTTGTTTTTCTTAACCTTGCGGTAAGAGGCCATGTGATTGTGATTTTTGGTGGCACACAATGCAGTTGCCATCCACTATTTTTGCAGCAAAAAATCACATCTTTTGCATCCGACTGCAAACACTTCGACTTTACTATGGAAAACACTGAAAACGTCAATATTCTCTCTGCTGCCAATAACGGTAGCAGCACTGAGCCTGCCGACTACACTTCGGCTGAACAGCTCATTGCCGAAAATGAGCGACGCAATGCCGCCCTCAACGTTCCCTACGACCCTCTCACCGGACTTGGCTGCCTCGGCGAGCGCACCAGGCTGCTCATGTCGGCAAAGGCGCGCACGGTGATGCTTCCCGGCGAGGTGCACGGCTGCGTGGCTAATGCCTGCACCGAGCTGTGGGTGCCATCGGCAATGCTCACCGATGCGGGCTTCGCCCCGCGTATGTCGTGGACCGATCACGCCCGATGCCGCTCTCGCTACGACTTTGAGTTCTGGTGCCGCGAGTGCGTCACCATAAAGGACAAAACCTCCTCGCGCAACATTCCTTTCACCCTCAATCATCCGCAACGCCGCGTTCTCTCCAGCCTCGAAGCCATGCGCACGTCGGGTCGCCCCATTCGCCTCATCATGCTCAAAGCAAGGCAGTGGGGAGGCAGCACGCTGGTGCAAATCTACATGGCGTGGCTGCAAATAGTGCATCACAAGCGCTGGAACAGCCTCATCTGCGGCCACCTCAAAGACACCGCAGCGTCGATAAAGGGCATGTACACCCGCCTGCTCGCCAACTATCCTGCCACCATGACCGACGACGGCCGTGAGCTGCGTTTCCGCTCCTTTGAGGGCAGCCGCAATGTGAGCGAGATTGTGGGGCGCGAATGTATAGTGGCAATGGGCTCGGCTGAAAGTCAGGAGGCTATCCGCGGCTACGACATAGTGATGGCTCACCTCACCGAAGTGGCTTTCTGGCGCAACACCCCATCGAAGTCGCCCGACAGCCTCATTCGTGCCGTGTGCGGCTCAATAGCTATGGTGCCCGACAGCGTGATTGTGCTCGAAAGCACCGCCAACGGCGTGGGCAACTACTTCCACACCGAGTGGCTACGCTCAAAAGCCGGGTTGAGCGACAAGGAGGCTGTGTTTGTGCCTTGGTATGAAATAGAAATCTACCGCCGACCGGTCACCGACCCCATGGCGCTGTGGCAACAGCTCGACGGATATGAGCGCCGCTTGTGGCACTCCTGTGGCGTCACCCTCGAAATGCTCGCATGGTATCACGCCAAGCGCAAGGAATATTCGTCGCACGCTCTGATGAAGGCTGAATATCCCGGTAACGACATCGAGGCATTCTCGCTCAGCGGCCGCATGGTGTTCGACTCCTCGCTGCTCGAAGCACTGCGACGCGACTGCCATCCTCCCATCGCCACGGGCGACATTCAGGGCGAAGCAATGTGTGGCGAGAAGTGTCTGCAAGGGCTTCACTTCGTGCCTTCGCCCACCGGGCTGCTCAGCGTGTGGCAGATGCCCGACGCGGCAAACTGCCACAAGAGCCGCTATCTGGTGTCGGTAGATGTGGGGGGAACAAGCGACAAAGCCGACTTCTCGGTGATTGCCGTCATCGACCTGGAATCGCCTTGCGGGAAGCCCGAAGTGGTGGCACAATGGCGCGGGCACCTCGACCACGACCTCATGGCATGGAAGTCGGCGCAAATAGCTCAATGGTATGGCCGTGCAATGCTCGTGATTGAGAGCAACACCCTTGAGACCAACATGGGACGCAGCTTCGACGCTCCCGACGGGCGCTCGGTGAAGGAATACATCCTCACCCAAATCAGCCGCCTCTACCCCAACCTGTATCGTCGCAGCGAAACGCGCTGGGGAATAAGCACCAATGTGAACACCAAGACAATGGGAGTGTATGAGCTGATGCGCTATGTGCGCGATCGCCTCTATGTGGAGCACGACGCGGGTGCAATCGACGAGATGTCGTGGTTTGAGATGAAGAACGGAGGCAGTTTCGGAGCCATAGCAGGCCGCCACGACGACATAGTGATGACGCGCGTGATAGCACTGATGGTACTCCTTGAGCGCTCACGCAACGCAGCACGCCCCGGCAGCGAAGCCGCCCTCTACAAGCGCCAGCTCCTCAGCCGCAACGCCTACTGACCCCCATAAGACCGATAGGGCCAATAAGACTTATTAGGTCAATTAGTCTTATTAGTCCTATTAGTCTTATTGGTCTTATTAGACCTATTAGTCCCATAAAATTGCAAGAAAAATAGCTGCTTCCGCTCATTTGCAGATGCTTTTCACACAAATC
>JBJFEF010000105.1:0-2432 GCA_051890435.1 Muribaculaceae bacterium | reverse complement strand
AGTTTGGTTATTATTAGTGCAAAGATACTCCATTTGCACTAATAATGTATAATGCGAGGGCTATATTTTGATTTTTTTAAGGAATAAAACCCCTCTTTGGGTGCATCCGAATGCAAAAATGCGTTACAATCTGTTCCAAGTGTGAGCTTTATAGGCTAATCTTTCGTTTTCGGGGGTTGGTTTTTTGATATATGTCGCAAAATTCGTAATTTTGCAAAAACAAGCGACATCTCCTTTTTCGAGATGCACTCTCGGTCAATTTTTCACTTCAACTGATGAATATATGGACAACAATCAAGATATCAACAATCTTCCCGAAGGCATCAAGCCCGACGTGCTCAGCTACGACGACATTCGCCGTATGGTGCCATTTTTCGACGGCAAACCCAAGCTCGTGAACTTCATCATGCGCCTTTTTGCCATCGACAAGGTGAACTATCTGCACCGCCACAACTGCGCCACCCCCGGCGCGCCTTTTGTGGCAGGCTTGCTGCGCGACCTCGACATAAAGTTGCGAATCGACAATGAAAAGCAGCTCGATAATCTCCCCGAAGGGGCTTTCATCACGGTGTCGAATCACACCTTCGGTGCCCTCGACGGCATCATTCTCATTCACATGCTGGCATCGCGACGCCCCGAATTTAAGGTGATGGTGAACATGGTGCTCAACTATATCACCGCCATGCGTCCCAACTTCATCGCAGTAGATGCTCTTGCTTCCGACGACCCGGCAAAGCGTGCCGTTTCCACCAAGGGCATTCGCGAAGCTATGATGCAGGTGCGCAGCGGAAAGCCTCTCGGCTTCTTCCCTGCCGGTGCGGTATCGAAGCTCAATGGCAAGCTGCAACTCGAAGACCGCGAGTGGCAGCCAAATATCATCAGGCTCATCAAGCAATTCAAAGTGCCCGTGGTGCCCATCTACTTCCACGGCAGCAACAGCTTGTGGTTTAACATCCTGGGCAAGATAAGCTGGCAGCTCCGCACTCTGCGCCTCCCTGCCGAGGTGTTCCGCAAGAAGGGCTCCACCTTCCACATCTCGGTGGGCGACGTCATCACCCCCGAGGAGCTTGCTAAGCACGAATCAATCGAGGAACTGGGTCAGTTCCTTAAAGACAAAACCTACTCATTGCGTAAATGGAAATAAACACTACCATATCACCCGAAATTCTCTCGGCAAAGCAGAATTACTCTATCGTGGGTAATTCGCCCGACTTGATTGCCGCCATTGGCCGCGCCTTGCAGTCGGCTAAGACCGACTTGTCGGTGCTCATCATAGGCGAGAGCGGTTCGGGAAAGGAGTTTTTCCCGAAAATCATTCACAACAACAGTGCCCGGAAACACAGCAACAAGTATATTGCCGTGAACTGCGGCGCTATCCCTGAGGGTACTATCGACTCCGAGCTGTTCGGTCACGAGAAAGGTGCCTTCACCGGCGCCATCAGCGACCGAAAGGGCTACTTTGAGGAGGCTAACGGCGGCACCATCTTCCTCGACGAGGTTGCCGAGCTGCCTCTCACCACCCAGGCACGCCTACTGCGTGTGCTTGAGTCGGGCGAGTATATCCGTGTTGGCTCATCGGAGGTGAAAAAGACCAACATTCGCGTAGTTGCCGCCACCAACAAGAATATGCTCCAGGCGGTGAACGAAGGAAAGTTCCGCGCCGACCTCTACTACCGTCTTTCCACCATTCTCATCACCATTCCGCCTCTGCGCGAGCGCGGAAACGACATCTTGCTGCTCACCCACAAATTCTCCACCGAGTTTGCCGAACGCTACCGCACTACGCCGGTGAAATTCGACGACTCAGCCAAGTCGGTGCTGCTGAGCTACCGCTGGCCAGGTAACGTGCGCCAGCTGAAAAACGTGATTGAGCAGATTGCCCTCTTTGAGGCAGGAAGCACCGTCGATGGCGAGGAGATAAAGAAGAAGTATCTGCCGCAATATAGCACCGAATACAAGCCTACTGTGGCTTCTACTCCGGCTTTCGACTACACCCGCGAGCGCGAAATCCTCTTCAAGCTCATCTTCAAGATGCAGAGCGAAATCGACGAACTCCGCGAGGAGTTGCACGGCGGTGCTGTGCATCGCACGAGCGTGGAGCACCACTACAAGACGGGCGACGAATATGCCCTGTCGCGCGAAGTGCGCAAGGTGGAGCAGCATCACAGCAACGATGATGCCGATGGCGACAATAAGATAGTGAAATTTTCGCGGCTAAAGTCGCCGGCTTTTGAGGCTCACGACGTTGCAGCCGAAACTATCGAGGCTGAAACCGCCGAGGAAGTGGAGCCTATGACTCTCGAAGCTACCGAGCGCGAAACCATCAAAAGTTCGCTCGAACGCAACGGCGGCAAGCGCAAGAAGACCGCCCAGGAGCTGAATATCTCTGAGCGCACCCTCTACCGCAAAATCAAAGAATACGGTCTGGAATA
>JBJFEF010000104.1:0-8916 GCA_051890435.1 Muribaculaceae bacterium | reverse complement strand
TAATTATTACGTCCATAACATATTTGAATTTCTCCTGCACCCTAATCGGTTGCCGGGAATAAAATTCATCAAACTCCTGAGTCCGTATTATAGTCCTGATGCTCTTGTCCATCAAAAGAATGAAATTATTACGGCACAAATATAATTAATTAGTAATAAACCACCAAATATTATTGCAATCTTCCTCAATTTTTTGTGAGAGGAGTCATTCTATCCCGAAAAAGAATAGGCGACTTCCGAGGGAACGAAAGTCGCCTATTCTTATGTATTTATGTCAGATGCACTGCCGCCAAAAGACAGTTTCTTACATTGCATCATAGGGGAGTATGGCAAGCAGCTCGCCAAATTTCTTGGCACCATCGGAGAGCGGCTGCTGCACCATCGGGCGGATAAACATGTTGAGCTCCACCTGGATATCCACCACAGCCTCAGTGCTGTCACCTTCGGCCTCGGCAAGATTAAACACCACTTTCAGCGGAATTGGGAGCTTCACCGCTTCGAGCACAATGCGCGACGGCTCCTCGCGCTCCACCACTTGTAGCATCACCTGACCTATGGGATTGGCATTAAACGCTATGCTGTCGTCGCCAAACTCTATCTCACCGATGCGCTGCTTCACTTCCTCGGGCAGACGGTCGATATTCGCAATATTCTTGAAACTCGACGGTGTAGAAAGCTTGGCATAAACCTTGGTGATGGGGTGATTTATCTTCACCACATCGCTCTTATATGAATCCATAATCCTGATTTTCTCGATTAGTTGCTAAAAATTCATCACACACACGCTCTTCCCGAGCCGCTTATTCAGCCTGGTCGTTGCGTGCAGGCACCCAGTTGGCAGGGTCTTTGCGCCACTCTTTGAGAGTGTCGATGTCGCTCTCCTTGATGTAGTTGATTTCAAGTGCAGCCTCAAGCATCGACGAGTAGTTGCTGATAGTGTGAAGCTCCACACCTGCCTCCTTGAATTTGCGTGCTGCAACAGGGAACTCGTAGGTGAAGATGGCAGCCATTCCGGCAACCACGCCACCGGCATTGCGGATAGCCTCACAAGCCTTCAAGCTGCTTCCGCCGGTCGATACAAGGTCTTCAAGCACCACCACGCGCTGACCGGCCTTGAGATTACCCTCAATGAGATTCTCCAGTCCGTGGTCCTTGGGGCTTGAACGCACATAAATATAGGGCAAGCCAAGCGAATCAGCCACAAGAGCACCCTGAGCGATAGCGCCGGTAGCAACTCCTGCAATCACATCCACATCCTTGAAGTTCTCAAGCACAATGCGGCAAAGCTCCACCTTGATGAAGTTGCGTACATCGGGATAAGAGAGTGTTTTGCGGTTATCGGTGTAAATAGGTGAATTCCATCCCGACGACCACACAAAGGGGATATCCGGCTGAAGTTGAATGGCACTGATACTAAGTAATTTCTCGGCAAGTAAGCGATCTACGTGTTTCATTATATTGAAGATTTTTAATTTTTCTGCAAAGGTACATAAAATTTGTGCAACTCGAAAGCAAAGCACCAAAAATTTCATTCCACCACTCTCGGTGGCTCCCTATCAGGTTACTTGCCGGCTGCCGATTCTACTGCGCGGTCGATCGACGAGCCGGGAGCTGCCGCGGGTGCTTCACCCGACACCTTCGGGCTGCGCTTGCCCAGTGGCAGAGTGTAATATACCGAAAGCCCTATGCCGAGCTTCGAGTCGCGGGGACCGAAACCTGGAATATACCACGGCCGTGAGTTCACATTGTCCTTGCAATTAAAGAGGAAGTGATATTTCAGTGCCCAGCCTGCCGAGATATTGCGGTAGAGCTTCACCTTTATCGACAGCACCAACTCGCCCCACATGGCGTGGGAATGTTGGTCAAGAATGTCGATTACGGGATATTGCTGCCAATAGTCGTTCTTTATGTGCACATCCTTTATTTCATAGCCGAAGGTGCTATATCCGGCTCTGAAGCCGAGCAAGGCACAATAGTCGGGCGAATTGTTGAACTTAAAGTTGTAGTTGGCTCCGATTTTGCCATACACCGACGGCTTGCACTTATATGTGTAGTTCATCTCCTCGGGCGTATCGTTAGCCCATCCCATTCCTATCTCCACCGTGGGAATGAAGCGGTTCCACAAGCTCAGCTCAGCCGAGAAGTCGATGCCGCCATATTTCTGCCCCGTCATTCGCATCATAGGGTCCCAGATGTTCACGCCGAAGATTGCACTCGTGAGCATAGGATATTGCATACGCTTCGCCTTGAGCGAGTCGGTTTCAAGCGCCACACTGTCGGGGAGAATGGTGTCGCCCATTATCATCATGCCCTTGCTTCGCAGCTCCTTCACCTTGCGCTTGTGCTCCTCGGCAGTGAGAGTGCGGTTGTTGTTGCGCTCCACGGGAGTCACGCGGCGCTGTGCCGACATTGCCACCACGGCGGCAAGCATCAGCACTGCAAAGAGGGCTCTTATTTTCACGTTTCTTATAGCGGTTGTCATTCTTTCAGTCTCAGTAGGGTGTTATTCTTCGCTCGTGCGCATATAGAATTGTATCGTCTCCACATCGAGGTTGGTAAACCGGTCGGCAGTAATCGTCACCGAGTCAATGAGATGGTTGGTGCAGCCGTAGTCCTTCACGTCGAAGTAGTACATAGCACCACACTCATGCGACACGAAATAAGGCACACGCTCATAGTGGATGGTGAGAGTGTCGTTGTAGCGCACATCGCTCAGCAACACGGCATCGTAGTGTATCACATAGCGTGTCACGTCGTTGCCCATGTCGAGCGGCATATACAACTTCGCTACGCTTCTGCCACACTCCACAAGCATAGTGTCGCCCGGCACCCCCACGGCATACACCGTGATTGAGTCGATGCTCACCTGTTTCTTGCTCTGCGACGAGTAGAAGCCGCAGCGTGGCACCGCGCTCTGGTTTTCGAGGCAACTTTCGTTGCTGCACGATGTCACAGCCCACACTGCGAGGGCTGCCACTGTCACCAATATGTAAGCTAAAGCCTTGCGCATCAAAGTATCTCCTCCTCTATTTCATAGTCGTTGCGTCCGGCGGCATTGCGGCTCACAAGCTCTCCCACAAAGCCTGCAAGGAAAAGCTGCGTGCCCAGAATCATCGCCGTGAGCGACAGGTAGAAATATGGCGAATCGGTCACAAGCGTGTAGTGGTTGCCCGTGTGCATGTTGTAGAGCTTCATTGCTCCCACTATCACCACCGAGATAAAGCCCAGGATGAACATCAGCGAGCCGAGAAGACCGAAGAAGTGCATTGGCTTCACTCCAAACTTCGACAGGAACCACAGCGTGCCAAGGTCGAGGTAGCCATTCACAAAGCGGCTCATGCCAAACTTCGACGAGCCGTATTTTCTTGCCTGGTGGTGCACCACCTTCTCGCCGATCTTGGTGAAACCGGCATTCTTGGCAAGATATGGAATGTAGCGATGCATGTCGCCATACACCTCAATGCGTTCCACCACCTTGCGGCGATATGCCTTCAGTCCGCAGTTGAAGTCGTGCAGATTCTTGATGCCGCTCACCTTGCGGGCAGTGGCATTGAAGATCTTGGTGGGGATGGTCTTGCTCAGCGGGTCGTAGCGTTTCTTCTTCCAACCGCTCACCAAGTCATAGCCTTCCTCGGTTATCATCTTGTAGAGGCCGGGAATTTCGTCAGGACTATCCTGAAGGTCGGCATCCATGGTGATTACCACATCGCCCTGCACATGACGGAAACCGGTGTTGAGCGCCGGCGACTTGCCATAGTTGCGGCGGAAGCAGATTCCCTTCACGCAGCTGTTTTTCTCGCTCAGCTGCTTGATTACCTCCCACGAATTGTCGGTCGAACCGTCGTTCATGAAGATAATCTCGTAGGTGAACCCATTCTCGCGCATCACACGCTCTATCCATGCTGTCAGTTCGGGCAGCGACTCCGCCTCGTTGTAAAGAGGCACCACAACCGAAATATCCATATCGTCGTCTATCTAATTCTATATAATAATTATCAAAAAAATTTTTTTGTTTCAAATTATGCCTGCGGGCCGCATTTGCTATCTTTCACACCGAGCATATTCACTATGGCGGCTGCTATGAGCGAGATTATCGAGCCTGCAAAAGTGGTGAATAATATCATGTTCACCACAAATTCTATGGGTGTAGGCAACATTCCCATCTCTATGGCACGCTTCAGTGTTTCCACCACCTCGGTGTCGCGCATCTCAGGCAGGGCATTGTAGGCATCGATGGCGGCATTGGCTTGCTCCAATATGAAACCGGGATTAACAAATTGGAGCCACGCATAGTCGGCAATGCCGCAAATGAGCGACCCGCACAGCGTGCTCACCAGCCCCAGCAGCCACATCGACGAGATGTCGGCACAGCCGCCCGTTGCTCGGTGATAGCGTCGTTCTATCACATAGAGCACACCGGGAAAGCCCAGCAGTAGCACCAGTGCCACCAGCGACAGCAACGTCGAAGTGCCCCCATAAAACAGTGCCATCGACACCACCGTGAGGTAGATGCCTGTCACCACGCCATGTTCTGCGCCTTGCGCATACACATTCTTTTTTATGTCAGTATTCTTTTCCACGATGCAAAAATACACATAATCCCTGATATTTTGCGCCCACTTGGCGAGAAAATCAGCATTTTATGCAATAATGTAGCAATTTGCCCTCTCGCTTCACCTCGGCCGGCGGCCCACAGGGCGTGTGGTGATGTGGAAACACCCTTGCTTGCGCTCCCACTTCACATAGCAGCGGCCTTCGCTGCGCAAGCGGTAGAGCACCTCGGCAAGTATATTCTTCAAGTCGCCCTCGTGAATCACATACGACGAGTCGCAGCAGATGAATTTCGAATAACTTATGTCGAATGTGGTGCCGTAGCGGTGAGCCGACTCCTGTGTGGCGTTGCTGTTGCGACGGCGCAAGCGGCGCACCGTCACATCGGTGCGAGTGAGGCTCGTCACCTTTATCTTGTAGCGCTTTCCGCCGCGTGCACGGATGGTGTCGCTGAATGAGCGCCCTATGTCGTGCAGAAGCCGCTCTGCCTCGGGCACCAAGTAGGGCATAGAGTGGCTCAGCTTGTCGATGTGGAAATCCTTGCAGGTGCGCACCTCGCGAATGGGTGTGGTGATGGCGTAGGCAGTGCGCAAGTCGGTGATTGGCTCAAAGCCAAGTGCCCGCGCTGCATCGAGGTGCACGGCATTGCTGTCGTTAAACACTTCGCGCAACGAGCGTCCCACCGAGTGCACTTTCATGCGGTGCACCACCCCGTCGAAGGGTGCTGTCGAGCGTTCGTCGTCGGCTACGTCGGCTTGCGCCAATTGCACGGGCTGTGTGGCTACAGGCTGCGGAGCTTGAGACTCGTCGGTAACCGTATCGGCGGCGGTTGAGTCATTGCCGACGGTGTCGTTCTCAGCGGTTTCCCCCTCCAGGGCTACGCTGTCGCTCAGCGCCAAAGCCAATGAATCCTCCTCATCAAGGTAGGCATCTTCGCCCAAGTCGTCAAATTTCACCAATTCAGCCACTCGCGGCGAATCTTCGCGGTGTGTGCCCTTGCACCCAACAATGGCACAAGCGGCAACAATATATATGGTGTAAAGCAAATATTTCATCCTCTATGCATTTTCTGAATCTATCTGCAAAGTTACATCATATCCACCGATTGCGCAAACTACATCGCCACATTTTAAGCCCACCGTGTGCAGGCGCAGGCGGTAATTTTGCCCCATATAGTCGGCGATTTCACGACTTTTTTGTTAAAAAATGAAATAACTAAAATTTTTTATAAAATAATTTGGTGCTATATAAAAATTTTTATTAAGTTTGCAGTCGAAAACCAAGGTGTAATATGAAACAACGGCTGAAATTCGGTGAAAAGTGAGCCTAAAGCCCCTAATCCACTGCATATTCAGCATAAGAAATACCGGAAACAACTATGCTATACTGTCAAGAATCACTATTCAGCGGCAACTCTCTCTCGGCTGTAAAGGCATTTGAAGCCACAAGTGCTCCGATGCCGGCTCAGGCTATGGCTTTTTGTTGCACTTCCGGCACAGCAGCATTAACGAAGAAAGCAGATAAAGTTAGTAATATAGGTATAATTGTCTTTAAGGTGAAAACGAAACTGCCTTTCGGTGCCATCTCCTTTCGGCTTGATGGCACTGATGGCAGAAGTAGTTGAACTTTTTCACCGCATGGACTATTCTACCTCTTATCCATTTGAAGTTATAACAAATAAAACCAACAACATAACCACTTCTAATTAGAAATTATGTCTGACCGCAGAAAATTTTTGAAAGATCTCGCCCTGATTGGCGCTGCTGCCACTGCAGCTCCTGCACTCATGGGTTGCAATCGCGCAAGCGACGAGCAAAAAGCTGAAGCTGCTGTTGCAGCCGACAACTTCTGGCTTGTGGAGAAAAACAACGCTCTTCCCATCACCGGTACTTTCCTAGACGAAATCTCTCACGACATTCCCCACCAGAATTGGGGCGTGAAAGAGTGGGACGCCGACTTCCGTCACATGAAGGCTATCGGAATCGACACCGTGATAATGATTCGTTCGGGCTACCGCAAGTTCATCACTTTCAATTCGCCCTACCTCATTGGCAAGGGATGCTATCGCCCGTCGCAAGACCTCCTCGAGATGTTCCTCACGCTTGCCGACAAATATGGCATGAAATTCTACTTCGGTCTCTACGACTCGGGACGCTACTGGGACACCGGCGACCTCTCGTGGGAGATTGAAGACAACAAATACGTCATCGACGAAGTATGGAAAAACTATGGCAGCCGCCACAAGAGCTTCCAGGGTTGGTATATCAGCGGCGAAATCAGCCGTGCCACCAAGGGCGCAATCAGCGCTTTCCACGCTATGGGAAAGCAGTGCAAAGACGTGTCGGGCGGTCTGCCAACTTTCATCTCACCGTGGATCGACGGCAAGAAGGCTGTGATGGCAAGCGGCAGCAACCTCTCGAAGGACGACGCCGTGAGCGTGCAACAGCACGAGAAGGAATGGGACGAAATTTTCGACGGTATTCACGATGTGGTTGATGCTTGCGCCTTCCAAGACGGTCATATCGACTACGACGAGCTCGACGCTTTCTTTGAAGTGAACAAGCGCCTCGCCGACAAATATGGTATGAAGTGCTGGACCAATGCCGAGACTTTCGACCGCGACATGCCCATCAAGTTCTTGCCCATCAAGTTCGACAAGCTCCGCCTCAAGCTCGAGGCTGCAAAGCGTGCCGGCTACGACAAGGCCATCACTTTTGAGTTCAGCCACTTCCTCAGCCCGCAGTCGGCTTATCTGCAGGCAGGTCACCTCTACGACCGCTACAAGGAATATTTCGGCATGAAATAATCAGAAGTTTGCACAAACGATAAAAACAGAAAGTCGCAACCTCGCGTTGCGGCACAACCATACACCCAACGAATACTGAATCAGAATGAAACAATACAATTTTGCATATCTCATCTTCCTGTCGGTGGTTGCAGCTCTCGGAGGCTTCCTCTTTGGCTACGACACCGCAGTGATTTCGGGCACCATCGGCATGGTGGCAAGCCAATTCGGGCTCGACACCATCGCCCAAGGCTGGTATGTGGGCTGTGCCCTCATCGGCTCCATCGCAGGAGTGCTCGTGGCAGGATATATGGGAGACACCATCGGCCGCAAGCGTTCCATGATTATCGCTGCCCTGCTTTTCACCGTGTCGGCTGCCGGCTGCGCAGTGAGCGCCTCGCTCAATGAGCTGGTTGCCTATCGCATCGTCGGTGGCGTGGGCATCGGCATTGCATCGATTATCTGTCCGCTCTATATCAGCGAACTCGCTGTGGCTGAATATCGTGGCCGTCTCGTGTCGTGCTACCAGCTCGCCATCACCGTGGGCTTCCTCGGTGCCTATCTCGTGAATTTCGCACTTCTCAACTACTCGCAAAGCGGTGCCGAGCTTTCAGGCTGGGCACAGATGCTCCTTGTGAGCGAAGTGTGGCGCGGAATGCTCGGTATGGAGACTCTCCCCGCCCTGCTCTTCTTCGCAGTGATATTCATGATTCCCGAGAGTCCGCGCTGGCAGATTCTCAAAGGCGACCTCGACCACGCCCGCACCACCTTCAAGCGCGTTTATCTTGTCCCTGCCGAAGTGGAGGAGCAAGTAAAAGCCTCGCAGAAGGTTAGCTCGGGCAGCGACGAGAACGGCAACTGGCGCCTCCTCTTCACTCCCGGCATCTTCAAGGCTCTCCTCATCGGTGTGGCTATCGCCATTCTCGGTCAGTTTATGGGCGTGAACGCCGTGCTCTACTACGGACCTACCATCTTCGAAAATTCGGGACTCAGCGGCGGCGATTCGCTCTTCTATCAAGTGATGATCGGCTTGGTCAACACCATCACCACCGTCCTCGCCCTTGTCATCATCGACAAGGTGGGCCGCAAGCAGCTCATCTACTGGGGCGTAAGCGGAATGATAGTGTCGCTCCTGCTCATCGCATTCTATTTCACCTTCGGAGCTTCGCTCGGCATCTCAAGCATATTCCTGCTCACATTCTTCCTCGCCTACATCTTCTGCTGCGCACTCTCCATTTGTGCAGTGGTTTGGGTGATTCTCAGCGAAATGTATCCTGTGAAAGTGCGCGGAATAGCAATGTCGATTGCAGGACTCTCGCTGTGGATTGGCACCTACCTCATAGGTCAGCTCACTCCATGGCTGCTCGAGAATCTCACTCCGGCAGGCACATTCCTGCTCTTTGCCGCAATGTGCGTGCCCTACATCCTGATAATGTGGCGCTTAGTGCCCGAAACCACAGGCAAGTCGCTTGAGGAAATCGAGCAATACTGGACCAAGAAGTAAGCCCCCCGGCACCCATTCTCCCCTCCCCACAAAACGAGCGTCAGCGAGTTCCCCCGAGCCCTCCGATAGCTCCGAG
>JBJFEF010000103.1:0-8937 GCA_051890435.1 Muribaculaceae bacterium | reverse complement strand
ACGCCCACGAGGTCGGTGCAAGCCGGGATTTTAGCGATTTCGCGCTCGGAGTGTATTTCTACCAGGACTTCCATTCCGAAGTCGTGTGCCACCACCATCATCGATTCTATTTCTTCGAGTGTGAGCATCGAAGCAATGAGCATCACGGCGTCGGCGCCATAGATGTAGGATTCGGCGATTTGGTATTTTGACACCATGAAGTCGTTGCGTAGCAGAGGCATGTGTACGGCTTGTCGTGCTACGGCGAGGTCGGTGAGAGAGCCGCCGAAGAAACGAGAGTCGGTGACGATTGAGCAGGCTGCGGCGCCATATCGGGCGTAGCCTTCTACGGTTGAGGCAACGTCGGCAGTGGGGTTGATGCTGCCTTTAGCCGGCGACCTACGCTTGAACTCGGCGATTATGCCGCTGTAGTTTCCGCGGAGTGCGCCTTTGAGCGAGAATGGTTGTCGCTTGATTTGTCGGGCGAGGGCAAACAGTCGTTCTTCGCTGACGATTTGCTTCATAGCTTCTACTTCGCGGCGCTTGTTGATGGCGATGTTGTCGATGATGTTCATGTGTAGGGGGTGTGTGGGGTGAGTGATATTGTTTGACTTAGATGTGCATGAGGTCGCGATAGATGTCGAGTGCGGCACGCACGTCGTCGTCGGAGGCGCAGCAGTTGATTTTCACATCGCCTACGTCGGAGAGGAGGGTGAAGTTCATTTCGCCGTTTTCGCTTTTTTTGTCGTGACGCATGAGTGTGAGCAGTGCGTCGTAGTCTTTGCAGGTGATGTGGAATGAGCCGTAGTTTTCGAGGATAAACTTGGCGTATTCTTGCACCCGTGAGCTTGGGAATGAGCAGAGCATATTGGCGAGGGTGAGTTCTACGACCATACCCCATGCTACGGCGTGTCCGTGAGGGATTGGGTTCTTGTGGCTCATGGCGAAGCTCTCGAAGGCATGACCTGCGGTGTGTCCGAGGTTGAGAGCGCGTCGCAGTCCTTGCTCGTGAGGGTCTTGGCTGACGATGTCGGCTTTCACTTGCACTGATTCGCGCAGGAGTGAGAGCAGGTGGTCGTAGTCGCGGCTTTCAAAGTCGTAGGAGAGTAGGCGGTTGTAGGTTTCGGTGCCTTTGAGGAGTCCGTGCTTGAGCATTTCGGCGAATCCCGATTTCACTTCGGCGAGTGGCAGTGTGAAGAAGAAGCAGGTGGAGATGATGACGGCTTGTGCTTCGCTGAACACGCCTATTTCGTTTTTCAGGCCGCGGAAGTTGACGCCCGTTTTTCCGCCAACGGCAGCATCGACGGCGCTGAGCAGGGTGGTGGGGACGTTGATGAAACGGATTCCGCGCTTGAATGTGGATGCGGCAAAACCGCCGAGGTCGGTCACCATGCCGCCGCCGAGGTTGATGAGCACCGACTTGCGGGTTCCGCCATTTGCGCAGAGTTGGCGCCACACTTCGGCTGTGGCTTCGATTGTCTTGTTCATGTCGCCCGACTTGATGGTGATTTTGTGTGCGTTGGCGATGTGAGGGTTGTCGGCGAGACGAGGCAGCACGAAGTAGGCAGTGTTGGTGTCGGTGAGCACGAAGAGTCGGTTGTAGTTGATTCCGTCGAGTGCTTTGTTGATGGCATCCGACACGTTGTTGGTGAAGATTATGCTTTGGTTGTGTTCCATAATTCTGAAATATGTTTTTTTAGAGAGTGTGGAGTTATTCGTTGATAGAGGTGTGATTGAACGATGTGATTAGGTGTGGCAGTGCGTCGGCAAACTCAGCCATTGAGCCGTAAACCAGGTCGGCGCCGCTTTGCAGGAGACGCTCGCGTGGAATTGGGCCTGTGGTGACAGCCACTGTGAAGCAACCGGCGGCTTTTCCGGCTTGTACGCCGAGAGGAGCGTTTTCAACGACGATACACTCAGAGGCGTTGCAGCCAGCCATTTCCATGCCACGGAGGTAGGGCTCGGGGTGAGGCTTTCCGTGGGTGACATTGTGTGCGGTGACGCGTTTTCCGGGGAGGAATATGCCGGGGTAGTCGCTGTCGAGGCGGTCGAGGATTGATTGCTGTCCTGAGCCGGTGACGAGAATGCGCTGTATGCCGCTGTCGCGCAAAGTGGCGAGCATGCGGTCGGCATCGGGCATCATCACGGGCTTGCCCTGCTCGGCGAAGTATTGGGCTTTGCGGGCATATAGCTCGCGAGCCTCATCGGGTGTGGCAGGGTGGCCGTAGGCGCGATTGAAGAGGATGTCGATGGTGGCGGCTCCGGTCATGCCCTCATAGAGGTAGAATTCTTCGCGGCAGCAGTCGATGCCCATTTCGGTAGCCATACGATACCATGCGGCAGTGTGGTTGCGCATAGAGTCGTAGAGCACGCCGTCCATGTCGATGAGGGCAGCCTTGAGCTGTAGGCTGTGGAAGCCTGTTGCAGCCAAGTATTTCCTTATTGCGTCGATTTCATTCATCACTGTGTAATATTACAATAGTTTTTGAGTGCGATAAGTTCATTTGAGAGCCACAAAAAGTGATTTTTTGCGACGTGAAAGCAAGCTATTCCGGTTGTGCTGAAGATGGAGAGGGGAGGAGGGCGGCGAGGGCGCGGGCTGTGACTTCGGTTTCGGCGGCGTTCTCGATGTGTGTGGAGTCGAATGTGAGCTGGGCGCGGCAGTAGAAAGGCTCGCGCTTGGCGAGTGCATTTTTCACAAAGGCAATAAGCTCGGCGTCGGACTTGTCGGCGATGAGCGGTCGCTTGGCGCGAGAGCCCGGGAGTGCGAGTCGCAGTGCTAGTCGCTCGGGCGATGTGGTGAGATAGATGGCGAAGCCGTGCGAGACGATGTATTCCATGTTGTCGAAATAGCACGGTGTACCGCCGCCACAAGCCACGATTACGTCTTCAAAGTCGGCGATTTCGTGCAGCATACGACGCTCGATGTCGCGGAAACCGTCCTCACCGCGTTGTGCGAAGAGTTGTTTCACCGAGGCGTGGAAACGGCACTCGATGTAGGAGTCGAGGTCGATAAACTCTTTGCCGAGGTGCTTAGCGAGGGCTTTCCCGAGTGTGGTTTTGCCACAGCCCATGTATCCTATGAGAAAAATCGGTTGCATTTCTGAGACTGCAGTGTAAAGTTAATAAATAGGGGAGAAATTTCACACACCCAAAAAACTGGTTGCTTTGCCGGCATACACAGGCAAAGCAACCACAAAAGTACTAAAAATTTCTATGAAGAGCAAAAACAGTTGGAATTTTACATGATGTTTACATGATGGAGCAAAATCAGGGTGTCGGTTAGATTCTAATTTTCATTGCAGTGCTATCGATTGTGATAATGTAGATACCCGGCTGGAGAGTGGTATCGACTGATGCGGCACGTTGGCGCAGCACTGAAGTACCGTCGATGCGGTGAATTTCAACATTGGCACAATGCGAGGCTTTGATATTGATACGGTTACCGTTTACTGCGATAGTTGCCGGTTTGCCCGAAAGAGATTTCTCAACTCCGGTTGCGGTCACAGTCACCTCGTTGCTGTAGCGGCTTTCGCCTTGTTCGTAAACGGCGGAGACTTTGTAGGTGACGGTGGCACCTTCTTGCACGCTCGAATCGAGGTATTCGGGCTGAGCTATCAGTTGGTCGTTGATTTTTTCACCATTGCGATAGACGTTGTATCCAAGAAGCGAGAGCGGGTCGGCAGAGCCGTCGTGAGCGGCATAGGTGAAGTCGTCGAGCTCGAAGAACATTTGGGAGAGCTTCAGGTTGACGGCGCAATATCGGGCACCATCGGGAACGTCGAGTGTGACGTGCTGCCATGCGTCTTGAATGTGAATGTTTTTGCCACCGGCAAGTGGAGAAAAGCTGTCGGGGTCGGTATCGGTGGTGGAATAAGCTACGTCGATGATGTCGTCGCCCGACATACCCATGGGAATGCGTGCAAAGAAATCGATGGTGTGAGCTCGGCCGTCGAGGCGCGGGGAGATGAGCCAGTCGTCGTTGGCAGTGCCATATTCGGCGTTGCTGAAGCCCATCATGTATTGGTGACCAGAGTGAGCGAAGAAGATGTTGTCTTGATGTTCATCGGTTTGAACTTCGCCTTCTACGGTGTTGAACACCATGAACGAGAGCGGCTCGCCTACAAGAGGACGTGTGGGATAGTTGGTGTTCCATGTTGCAGCACCATCTTTATCAACAAGGGTCCAGTCGCCCACATTTTCGATGGCAAAAGGAGTGTATGACTCAAAATCGTCGGTGATGTAGTTGATTTCGCCTTTCTCGGAGGCATCGCGAGATTCGGCGGCATTCCAAGCGAGGCTCATGCCTTCGGCTGTTGGAGCAACGGTGAGCCCCGAAGCATCGGGCACATCATTGAGACGAACCGACCAAATAACCGGCTTTGAAATGTTGTTGTCGGAGCGAGAGTCGCTGTCGAGTATCACCTCGGCATTCCATTCGCATTTTTTTTCGGCGATAGCATCATCGAGAGTTGCGGTGTAGGAGAACTCAATGACAGTGCTTTCGGTGGCAGCGAGTTCAGAACCCGACTTACGGTCCATCTCAACACCATCGCGATAAAGGACAACGGAATAGTAGCTTTCGTCAGAGCCTCCAAAGTTGCGCAAATCCACGCTGAAAGTGGTTGTTTCGCCAATGTTGGCACGACGCGGAGAAGCCGAGATGCTGCGAATGGCTATGTCGTGAGCGAAACCAGCCTCGGCAACAGAAATGTTGTCGATGTGTAGGATGCGTGCGCCTCCGGCAGCGAGGAACGAGAATTGAATGTCGCCCAAGTCTTTGAGATTGGCAAGCGGAGTTGAGCAACGGCTCCATTGCAGACCGTTGATGCCGGTTTCCCATACAGCCTCGGCAACATCGGACCATTCGCCGCCCGCAGTGCGCACTTGCAAGCGAAGTACGTCTTTGGGACCATTTATGAGATAGAATGTGAATACCGGGTTTTCAAAGTTGGAGAGGTTGAAAATCGGTGAACAGTAGCGAGATGAATCATAATCGAAAGCATATTCGGTAATAGCCATAAGGGCACCATGGTCACCATCTTGAGCATAGACGGTGTAACCCTTCACGTCGGGGACGCTGTATTCGTCGTTTTCGGGGTCGTCGGTAATCCACTCAAAATCGGCATCATCGGAATCTTGGTACCAAAGAGAGTGAGCTGAGCCATTAGCAAACGACTCGGAGAAGGCTGCTGTGATGGGATTTCCCATAATCACGCGATTGAAACGAGAGTCAGCACCTGTTCCTGCCTCAGCCACGGGAGCTATTGAAAACTCATAGAGAGCCTGCTCGCCGAGCGAGAACTGGAGCTGATGGCTGTTGCCATTTACTGTGGTTTCGGTGCCGTCGCCAAGATTTTTTATGATGTAAGTGAGTGAAGTGGGGTCGAAGTAACCACCATTTACCGAAGACTCAGGCGTGTTCCACGAGAGGGATATTAAGCCGTCGTTGAGGCAAGTGGCGCGAGGATTTACCACTGCAACGGGCACGTCGATTCCGATAAAAGCCTTGGCTGTGGTTTCCACGCTCTTGTCGCCGTTGGCATCGCAGATTACCGAGTAGGTGTTGAAGCCTTGTGCGGCAGAATTGTCGGTATAGCACTGCTCAGCTCCGGGAGTGGGATTCTCAATTGTAGAGATAAGTGCGCCGTCGCGATAAATTTCAATATTGGTCAATGATGAGAGGGAGGCGCCGGTTGCTGTGAGAGAAGGTGCGGTGAAGCTGATTGTGGCAGTGAGAGCACCTTGCGAGCCGGGGATAATAGTGAGGTTTTCGATAGGCGCAGGAGCATTCGACGAAGCCTTTTCGGTTATGACAATATCGTCGAGGTCGATGCGACCTTGGTCGGGCATAGAGCAGCCAAGAAAGCCGAGATAGTAAGTGCCATCGGTATCGACCGAAAAATCAGCTGAGCGGTTAATGTCGGAGCTATCGTCGCGAATAAGATTGTCGAGGTCGGTAAGTTGACATGTCATACCCTCGGCAGATTGAGAAGATCCGAGAAAAGCCTTCAAGTGCTCCGACTTATTGAATGTGCCTGCGGTAGCGCGGAACGAAAGCTCATAGAGAGTGCCGGCGTGCAGCTCAATAGGCTGAGAGATGAGCCAGTCGTTGGCTGCATTTGGAGAGTGTTTCAGGATTTGAGCGCACTTCGATTGCATTGGTTTGCCTGTGCTTGTTCGGTAGGTCCAAGTAACAGAACCTTCTTCAACGTTGATAATGGTCCACTTTTGGAAGTCTTCTTGGGTGTCGAATCGCTCGACGAAGACTTCATTGTCGGCAAGAGCTGCCGAAGCTGTTACACCAAATAACAGCAAAGTGGCAAGGCGGTAGGAAATCTTTTTCATAAAACTAAAATTTTGGATTATGCCGCAAAGCTAAGATATAAGGAGAAAAAGTGCAAAAAATCGAGCTACTACAATACTACTACAATATGGGTTGAACAGCAGATTTACAGAGTTGTAGAGTGTACGCGGCAAGATTGGGCTAAGATTGGTATTGCAGAGAATGAAGATAGAGGGAGAGGTCGGAACCCGGGGCGAGAGCGAGTTTTTTGCGCAATCGCAGCCTGGCAGTTTCCACCGAGCGCACTTCCTTGCAAGTGATAGCGGCAATTTCCTTGGTGGAAAGCCCCAGATAGAGGAAAGCGCAAAGCCTGATGTCGATTTGTGTGAGCTGAGGGTGAAGCTCTCTGAGACACACGAAGAAATTAGGGTGAACTTGCTCGAAATACACCTTGAAGTCGTCGCCGGTGACACTGTCGCGGTTGAGCCGAAGTTGAGATTGCAAATCGAGGAGCTTGCGACGAGCAGTTTCGGCACCATGCACAGGCAAGGCGTGAATAGCATCTTTAAGGCTTTGCTCAATCTTGGAATGGAACTTGTTTTCGGCAGCCTGGTCGATGCTGAACGAAACCAGTTGGCGGTCTTTTTCATCAATAATTTGCTGCTGGGCGCGCCTTTCGTTCTCTGCTTTTTCTTTTTCGAGCCTGAAAAGCTGTTGCTCTTGATTGCGGATAATGCTGTTGGCGCGTTTCTCGTTGCGGTGTTTCAAGAGAAGAGTAACAATGAGCACAACGGCAATGATGATGAGGATAGAAGTGCTCCACGCAATGATGTTGCGGCGGCTAAGAGCTAAAGATAGATTTTCATTTCGAGCCTTTAGTCGCTCGGTGTCGTAGGCAATAAGTAGAGATTGAAGTTGGGTATTGTCGATGTTGGCTTGAATAGAATCGCGGAGTGTTTCATACTTGAGAATGTTACGCAAGGCGGTGAGCGAGTCGCCGAGGTTAAGGAAAATATCAGAGCTTTGAGCGAGGGCGTTGATGGCAAAAGTGCGTGGGAGGTGGTCAATTCCGGTTTGTGAAAGTTTAGCCATTCTAAGAGCTTCTGATTTGTTGCCGCGAGCCAGGTTTATGAGGGCGAGATTGAGCAGCATCTGCACCCTACATTCGGCGGTAATAGAATCAGAATGCAAGGCAAGACCTTTGCGGAGAATTTGCTCGGCAGTGGCATAGTCCTCGTTTTGGAAATGCAGGTCGGCAATATTGATGAGGGCAGTGGTGCGAGCATTTGCGTTGTGCGAAGCAAGTTGCAGAGAGGCATTATAGGCATCGAGTGCCTTCTGCGGTCGCGAGGTGGCAGCATACACAATGCCGAGGTTGTTGAGAATGCTCATACGAAGCAGGGTGTCGGAGTGGGCAACTTCATCAAGAGCCTCGAGCAGGATATCCTCGCTTTCTTTGAGTCGGCGGGCGTGATAGTACACACTGAAGATGTCGTTCTTTGTGCGGATGATGTCCACTTTCATGTTGTTGCGCTGAAAGAAGGATAAGGCTTCGAGGTGGTGACGCAAAGCTTCATCGTAGAGACCGAGAGCTGTGAGCTGCTTCCCGAGAAATCGTTCATGTTCCCCCGTAGATAGGCTGTCGGTGGAGGCGTGCATTATAGCCGGTATTGCACAGCACAAGATGATGAGTATTCGTTTGAGCATAAATTGCTGAAGTATTTCTTTTTTCGCTACTAAGTTACACTTTTTATGCAAAAAATGCAAATTGTGGTGCAAAATTGAGCTTATACAGGCTGTTTTGTGTCATTTTGAAAAAATGAAAAGCCCCTACCATAACATTGTGGCAGGGGCTTTATGTCTATTTGGTGAAGGATAAGAGCTGTGAAGATGTTAAAGTGGGGAAATGGTGAAGATTTCGGCGGAGCCTGAGATGCACAAGCGGGTAGCGCCTTTTTCCACATCAAATGAGATGAATGGGGTGGTGTGGCTTGCAGTGGCGATGGTTTTGCCCTTGGCGTTGAGCTGCGTGATGGCGAGCGAAGCGTCGCGGGCGAGGATTATGCAGCGGCTTGTGCCGGGAGTGAGGTCGATGGTCATTGTGCCGTTGAGCTGATAGGATGTGGCGGGGTTGAGGTCGAGAGCCGCCACGGCAGCGTTGCGGTCGGGGGCATCAAAGGCTATTCCCACGTTTTCGGGGGTGACGGGGTTGACCTCGAAGGAGCGCAGAGCCACCCAGCTGGTTTTCTCAGAGGGCAGTTTGCGCAGGCGTACATAGCGGGCATTCACGGGCGAGCCTGTCCAGTGGATGACGTATTGCTTGGAGAGCTCGGCGATGAGCGGCTGCCAAGATTTGCCGTCGGCTGAGGCTTCGAGGGTGGCGTGGTCGAGGTAATCCACATCATCAATGGAATTTCGTCCTTGCAAGATGTTCACTTCGCGCACTTCGCGCACCACACCGAGGTCAACGCCAATCCAGTCGCCACCTTCTTTGCTTTGGGCAAGACCGGAGTGATAGTAGGTGGCAGAGTCGCTGTCGAGAATGAGCTTGCTGAGCGGAGTGTAGATGGTGTGGAACGAGCCGATGCAACGCATGGAAGAAGGGTGTAGCCCGGTTACGGCGAGGAAGAAGCGGTCGCGCAGGGCGTCCATTGAGTTCTCGTAGAAAGGCT
>JBJFEF010000102.1:0-8964 GCA_051890435.1 Muribaculaceae bacterium | reverse complement strand
AAAGCAACAAGCTTGCTTGATTGTTTTGCCGAGATGCCGCCTATCTTCTACAAAGGTAATATTTTTGCTGAAAGTCCGCAAATTTTGCGGATATTTTCACACTTACCTCACAAATTGCATATTGTACCGGGAGGATGAGGGAAATTCCTCTGAAGATGGGGTAAACAAAAAGAGGCTGCGCACAGCCTCTTTTCGATGCATTTATAGCACACACTTTGCTATTTATGCTTATTGCGGCGATTTTTCTTCATCTCCTCATATTTCTTCTTCTGTGTATCGTTGAGAAGGGCGATAACTTGATTGTCAACTTTTTCAAACTCGGCTCGCATCTGCTCACGCGATTGTGAAGTTCCGCTCTTCTGCTTATTCTCAAAATCGGTGTAGAGAGCTTTTACCTTCTTCTGCTGTTGGTCGGTAAGGCTAAGTTCTTTAGTGAGCATAGCCACTCTGTCGTCAACCGACAAGCCACGGCGGCTTCCGTCGCGCTGTGCCATCACAATGCTTGCACCCATCATAAGTGCGAAAGCCAAAACAATAGTTTTCTTCATAATGTTGTGTTTTTTTGTTTACGATAAAAATCAATTCATTATCTCGGTTTTACCATTTTGATGTAAAAATTCGGCAAAAGTTAAATCACATGGCATACCGATTTCTAATGATTTTTCACTTAGTATTTTCACGATTTTTGGGTATTTCGGTAAAGTGGAAATCAAAGTACCTTTGCACTCAAAAAACACAGAAACTGATTATGAACATAACCAATAAGGGATTATTCACATTGAGCCTATCGTTAATGTCGATCTTTCAGCTTATGGCACAAACCGACTCTTTGCCTTCGCACAAGCATCAAGGCAAGCACCATCCGCGCGAGGTGAAGCTCGCTGAAGTAATGGTGGTGGCAAATGGCGTGGGAAGAGTGAAGCAATCGGCATTTAATACAATCGCTATCGACACGCGCGAAATGCAGAATACGTCAAAAAACCTGAGTGATGCACTCTCGAAAGCTCCCGGGCTGAGGCTCCGGGAATCGGGAGGAGTGGGGTCGGACGTGTCGCTGATGATTGACGGGCTAAGTGGTAAGCACGTGAAAATATTCATCGACGGTGTGCCGCAAGAAGGGGTAGGAGCATCGTTTGGGCTTAACAACATTCCGGTTAGTTTTGCCAATCGCATTGAGGTGTATAAGGGCGTAGTACCGGTGGGGTTTGGTACCGACGCAATAGGCGGAGTAGTGAATATAGTTACCAACCGCAAATATCGTGGGTGGCATCTCGACGGCTCATATTCCTTCGGCTCGTTTAACACACATAAGAGTAACTTCTCATTCGGGCACACTCTCAATAGCGGTGTGACCTATGAAATATCTGCATTTCAGAATTACTCCGACAATAATTATCGCATTGACGCACCAGTGGAAGACTTTGAAACCGGACGTATCGACCGCAGCAAGCTTGAGAGTGTGAAGCGATTCAACGACACCTACCACAATGAGGCTGTTATTGCCAAAGTGGGAGTGGTGGGAAAGTCGTGGGCCGATAGGCTGCTGGTAGGCGTAAGGCTGTCGGAAATGTACAAGGAGATACAGACGGGTGTGAGACAGGAGATAGTTTACGGCCAAAAGCACCGCCGAAGCTATGCCTTGCAGCCTTCGATAGAATATGTGAAGCGCGGAATATTCACCCGAGGGCTCGATGTGTCGCTCACCGGCAGCTATAATCGTGATGTTACAACCAATATCGACACAGCATCATGCAAATATAATTGGCGTGGCGAGACTGCTCCACTCAATTCACCCGGAGAGCAATCATATCTACATTCGCGCGCCACCAATCACAACTGGAGCAGCACAGCCACGCTCAATTATCGCATGGGCAGAGCGCATTTGCTCACTTTCAACAATGTGTTTACCAGCTTCAGTCGAAGCAACGCTTCGCTACTCACTGCCGAGACCCTTACCGATGCTATCAACAAGCTGACACGCAAAAACATTGCAGGGCTCCAATACCGACTAATGCCATCGGAGAAATGGAACATATCGGTTTTCGGCAAATACTACAATGTGTATGTTGCCGGTCCGGTTGCTGCCACTGAAGCGATGGACCAATATGTGCGTGCCAGCCACAGCACCCGATTCTTAGGCTATGGAGCTGCCTCCACATGGCATATAACCAAAGGTGTGCAAGCCAAATTGTCGTTTGAAAAGGCATGCCGGCTTCCTACCATCGAGGAAACTTTTGGCGACGAAGATCTGGAAACCGGCGACATGGCAATCAAGCCCGAGCGAAGCCACAACTTCAACCTTAATGTGAGCTATTCCCGACGCTTTTTCAGGCACTCGCTCTATGTGGAAGGAGGTCTTGTGTATCGCGACACCAAAGACTACATCCAGCGCAATATAATGAGCTTGAGCGGTGGCAAATATGCTGCTGCCTATGTTAACTATGGCAACGTATTGACCAAGGGCTATAGCTTATCGCTGAGATATGGTTATGCCCGATGGCTGAGCGTGGGAGGCAATGTCACCAAGATGAATGTGTGCGACAACATGCCCACCGTGATGGGGTCAAGTGCCGCCAACATCAACTACAAGCAGCGCATTTCAAATCTGCCCTATCTTTTTGCCGATTCCGACGTGAATCTCTCGTGGCACCACTGTCTGCGCAAAGGCAATACTCTGTCGGTGACCTACGACAACCAGTATCTGCACAGCTTCACCTATTATTCATCAAATATCGGTGCCAACAAGGACGACTATGTTGTGCCCAACCAATTTTCGCACAACTTTACGATAGCTTACACCATAGGTGAAGGCCGATATGGCATCTCGCTTGAATGTCGCAACTTCACCAACGAGAAACTCTACGATAACTTTTCGCTGCAAAAAGCCGGTAGGGCTTTTTATGGCAAAGTGAGAGTGCGACTGTGACTCGATAAATGAATTATTCAAACAAATCAACAATAGAATTGAAAAAAATGGAAAGGAAATTTTTGAAATTGGCTACCGCCGCAGCCTCGATTGCGGTGACTATGTCGGCTTGTTCTGAAAGTGATAATATTAGCAATCCTTCGTTGCCCGACGTTACTGAAAACTCCGCCTTTGTGCTTGCCACATCGGTATCCGACGGCGACAAGACAGCCAATGTGCTACTCACATCGGGAAGCCTGAGCGAAGGCAGCGTGTCGCCTGTCAATAATGGCCTTGTCAACGACGGAGCTACCGAATGGGTATTCCACAGCGACAAGTATCTATATGCTCTC
Source organism: Muribaculaceae bacterium (assembly GCA_051890435.1). Classification (GTDB taxonomy): domain Bacteria; phylum Bacteroidota; class Bacteroidia; order Bacteroidales; family Muribaculaceae; genus CALZFJ01. Next base: position 5,706 of record JBJFEF010000102.1, on the reverse strand, counting down.
ACCTACAACCAAGGCAACGCAGGTACCACACGCTCCTATGTGCTCAATGAAAAAGGCGAAATAGCAGCCCGCTCGGCCGAGTACAAAGTGACACGATTCACATCGTTTGGCAAGTATGGCTCCTATATTGTCACGGCATCAACAGGCGACGGACTTGCTGAATATGCCGATGCCAATGGCAATCTGCCAAAGATGTTTCTGCTCACTTGGCTCGACGTGCAACACGAAACATCCACTCAAAGCGACTCGAAGCTGAAAGAGCTATATGCCTCAGAGAATTTCTGCGGCAACGGTGAATATGCCACTCTCTCAGGATTTCTTGAAAGCAATGGAAAACTCTACAGTGCTGCCATCGGCATGGGACTCAGTGCCTATGGATGTGCCATCGGCAACGGACAATATGTGCGCCCCGGGTTTGAAGACCTTGTGAAGCAAGAGAGTGGTGGCAGCGGTGGCGGCTCCTATGTGAAAGGGGAGCTTACGGGCACTCAATATCCCGATGAGTGCTGGGTGGCAATCTTCGACAACGAAAAGCTTGAAGGTCGCAAATTGATACGCACCGACAAGATCAGCTATGCCTGTGGCAGATATCGCTCTCAATATTATCAAACCGTATGGGCTGCCGACAATGGCGACATCTATGTGTTTTCGCCAAGTTATGCAAAGACCTCGACCGATCCTCGCCAGCAGACCAAGCTCGACGCCGGTGTGGTGCGCATAAAGGCCGGAGCCACCGATTTCGATGCCTCCTACTACTATAGTATTGAGTCGCAGAGCGGTGGCAAGTCGTTTCTGCGCTGTTGGCATGCCGGTGGCAACTACTTCTTGCTGCGAATGTTCGACCGCCCATTCTCTGAAGCCGGGTATGTGGCAACCGAGCTTGCCATCTTCGATGGGACAACTGGAAAACTGACATTCGTGAGTGGCTTGCCTTCATCCGACACTATCTCCGACTTTGGCAAGATGCCCTATGTGACAGGCGGCTATGTGTATATTCCTGTGATGACATCCAACTCCTATCCCGCTATTTATCGCATCGACCCTGCCACAGCGACAGCAACGAAGGGGCTCTCGGTAGAAACGACATCGGTAACTGCAATAGGACAACTCAAACTATAAACGTAGCACATCGATGAAAAAGATTTTCAGAAAGATACATTTGTGGCTATCAATACCCACAGGCATAGTGATAACACTTGTGTGCTTCTCGGGAGCAATGCTGGTGTTTGAAAAAGAAATTACTGAGGCTATCAGGAGCGATGTGATTTTTGTGAGCGAAGCGAAAGCTGAGGCTTTGCCCATGCAAGAACTGCTCGAAAAAGTGGAAGAAACTCTTGCCGACTCAGTGAGGATTACGGGAGTTACTGTGTCGGCCGATTCAATGCGTTGCTATCAAGTGAGCCTGTCGAAACCTCGTCGCGCATCAATCTATGTGGATCAATACACAGGTGTGATTAGAGGCAAAAGCGAGCGACTTCCATTTTTCGACACGATGTTCAGGCTACACCGCTGGCTTCTCGGTTCCCCGTCGGGTGCCGACGGTATTGCCTGGGGCAAACTGCTCACCGGTATATCCACCCTCGCCTTGGTGTTCATTCTCTTGACCGGTGTACTGATGTGGCTCACTAACCGCAACAAGCCACTGACGGCAAGTTTAGCAATCAATGTCACCAAAGGTTGGCGCCGCTTCTTGCACGATTTGCACGTGGCAGGGGGCATATATGTGACTGTGTTCCTTCTTGCGCTTGCACTGACCGGACTCACATGGTCTTTCTCGTGGTATCGCAGTGGATTCTACGCTTGCTTCGGGGTGGAAGCCACACAGGGAGGCTCTCATCATGAAGCAGCCGGGCGGCACGACGAGGGGAAAGGTGCACAATATAGGCACGGCGAAGACCATGGGGGTGGTTTCGGTGGCAGATTTTCCCACTCACCCTATCGCCACTGGGATGCACTTCTCAATCAACTTGAAGAGATGAATCCAGGATGGCAACAGATAAGCATCAAAAAGGATGGGGCAGAAGTTGTGCCCGAAGGACGTAGAAGTCTTCGGGCTACCGATAAGTACACCTACGACCGCCGACGTGGCGAAATCACCGGTGTGCAACCTTACTCATCTGAGAAGAGAGATGCCAAAGTGAGAAGTGCCGTCTATATGGTGCACACCGGGAGCTGGGGAGGGCTTCTCACCCGCATTCTCACATTCATTGCTGCTCTCATAGGTGCAACTTTGCCCCTCACCGGATACTGGCTCTGGCTCCGGAAGATACTCAATTCAAAGCGCACCAACAACCGAGTGCCCGAATCGTGATTTTTGCATAAAAAAAGTGGCAACGACAATAGCCGGTTGCCACTTTTTTATGTTATGGTTTGCATCGCGGGGATGCTTTTATGCGATTGGGTGCATTGCGGGGGATCAGTTTACTGCCACGGTGAAGGCGAAGCTGCGCTGCTCGGCGCTGAAGCGGTATTGGTCGAGCGGCTGGGCGCCCCACGAGTCGGTTCCTCCCACGCCTTTCTGCAGAAGGTCGATGGTGAGGATGGTATTCTTCAATGGTGTGAGGTCGCTTGTGTGGCGCTGTGCCTTGGTGAGTCCGGCTTCAAGCTGCTCGTCGGTGAAGTGCAATGCCGAGAATTGCAGTGGCACCTCAGTTGCTGTCACTTTGAGGGTCGTAGCCTTGTTGCTGAGTCCTACGTAGCGCATATCGGTGTGGTTTCCGCAAGCTTGCGGACGCACATAGGGGTGATATTGCTCGGTTACGGTCGATGTGTAGTGTCCGAGCGGAGTTCCGGCGCAGCGGTCGATATAGTTCTCCTCGGGACCGCGGGCGAAGTATTCCAGATTTTCAAATCCTTGTGCGGTGGTCATTCTCACACCCAGACGCATCATCTCGGGCAGGTCGGCGCGATGCGGGATGAAATCTACTTTCACATCCACGCTACCGTCGAGGTGCACCAGGTAGGTCTCGGTCCAGTCGCATTGTGTGTCGGCAATCCACTTGGTGAGTTTCACTTCCACTTCGCCGCTGTTGAGCACGAGGCTCTCAAGTTTGCGCACTTGTGCATTGGCACCGGCGCATCGCCAGATTCCCTGACGTGAAACCGAACCGTTGCCGTAGTCGTTGTCGATGGTACCGCGCCAGAAGTTGGGCTTCATGCTTTCAAGCACCGGTTTGCCGTCTTTCTTTATCGAGAGGGCGTTCCAGTTGTCGATTCTCACTTCCACATTGCCCGAGCGGCACACCACCTCTTTGGCATCGGCTTTCACCACTTCGAGTTTTCCGCTTGCAGCAGGCTTTGCTGTGAAGAATTTGCCGCCAAGTGCAAACTCCTCGTGTGCGAGCACATAGCCTTCGGGATAAAATTCGGTGGCTTTTCGAGCTTTTGCCACCACATTGAGCTGCAGCTCGGTGCCTTCAGCCACTTTCAGCTTGGGGAGGTTGAGAGTGACTTGCTTCTTGCCCTGTGGAGCCACATTCACGGCAAAGTCGCTCTTTGCAGCCACGTCGCCGTTGGCGAGCACTTGCCACTCAAAGGTGTATTGCGACAGGTCGGTGAAGAGGTTTTCGTTGTAAACCTCGATGATGCCCTTTGCAAGGTCGATTGCGGTGAAGTGCACATTTTGGTAGGCTTTCTTCACTTCGGGAATTTGGGGCGATGGAGTACGGTCGGGTAGCACAAGGCCGTTGATGCAGAAGTTCTCATCGTGTTGCAGGTGTGCGGCACCGAAGTCGCCACCGTAGGCATAATAGGGCTTGCCGTTCTCGTCTTTAGTGAGTATGCCCTGGTCAACCCAGTCCCAGATGCAGCCGCCTTGGAGGGCGCGATATTGGCGTATAGCCTCCCAATACTCGCGCAAGTTGCCGCTGCTGTTGCCCATAGCGTGCGAGTATTCGCACTGTATGAGCGGTCGGCTCGGGTTGCTCTTTGCGTACTCGATGGTGCGGTGAAGTCGCATATACATCGGGCAGATAAAGTCGGTGTTTTCGCCAAATTCAGCACGTTCATACTGCACGGGGCGAGACTTGTCGCGGTTTTTTATCCACTTGTAGGTCTTCATGAACACATCGCCGTTGCTTGCCTCGTTGCCGAGCGACCACACAATCACGCAGGCGTGGTTTTTGTCGCGCTCCACGAGGCGCTGAGTGCGGTCGAGATGTGCGGGATCCCATTCGGGATTGAACGCCACGTTTTCGCGACCGTAGCCAAGACCGTGCGACTCGATGTTAGCCTCGTCGATGACGTAGAAGCCATATTTGTCGCACATTTCATAGAAATAGGTTGATTGCGGATAGTGGCAGGTGCGAATGGTGTTCACATTGGCACGCTTCATCTGCTCGAAGTCTTTCATGAGGTAGTCGCACGAGCGTACATGACCCAGTAGCGGATTGTGCTCGTGCAGGTTCACGCCCTTGATGAGCACATATTTTCCGTTGACCAGCAGCACGCCGTCTTTGATTTCGGTGGTGCGGAAGCCCACTTTCCAGCTTGTGGCTTCAATTGTGGAGCCTTTGGCGTCTTTGAGTGTAGCCACCACGGTGTAGAGATTGGGAGTTTCGGCACTCCAGTGGAGCACTTTCAGCCCGTTGCGGGTGATTTTTACATCGTTGCTCGAATTGGCGGGGAGAGTAGCCGACTTTGAGGTGGAGAACACCGTCTTTCCGGCAGCATCGAGCAGCTCGATTTGCAATTTGGCTTGGGCAGCCTTAGCGTCGTGGTTGCGCAGTGTGAAGGTGGCATTGAAAGTGCCACGGTCGTAGTTCTTGTCGAGCCCGGCAATGATGTAGGCATCGCGGATGCTCTGGTTGGCGGTGCTGTAGAGATACACACCGCGGTCGAATCCCGAGAGGCGCCAGAAGTCCTGGTCTTCGAGATAGCTGCCGTCGGTCCAGCGGAAACCTTTCACGGCAAGCAGGTTGCTGCCGGGTTTCACATATTTTGTCACGTCCCACTCGGTAGGGCTTTTCGACATCTGTCCGTAGCCCACCTTAGTGCCGTTGATCCACACATACATGCCGGCGAGACCCGACTCGAAGTGGAGATATACGCGGCGACCCTCCATAGCCTTAGGCAGCTCAAAAGAGGTGCGGTAGCAGCCGGTGGGATTGTCGTCGTGAGGAATGTAGGGCGGATTGGCAGGGAAAGGATAAATCACATTGGTGTAGATTGGCTTTCCGAAGCCGTTGATTTCCCAATTACCGGGCACCGGCATAGTGCCCCACGAGCTGTCGTCGTAGTTGGTGGCTTCAAAGCCGGTGGGAGCGCCGTCGGGAGTGGGGCTCCAGTGGAATTTCCAGTTGCCCGAGAGGTCTTTGAACCATTGCGACTGCTCGCGCACATTGGCTATTGCGGCATCGCGGTTGGCATACACATAGGCAGTGGCACGTGTAGGCTCGTTGCCCACGGCAAACACAGCCGGGTTTTCCCAGTCGTTGGCAGCACTCATCGACGAGGCGAGTGCCAGCCCCATAGTGAGGAAAGGAAGCTTGGTTTTGTTCATTGTTTTTTTGGTTGATAATTAGTAAACATCGTTTTTTCAATTGCTATTAGCGTTAGCTATTCAATTTCCGAGTGCAAATATAGCAATTTTTCCGTTAAAACTAATATTGAAAAACTTGCAAAAACAATATTGGCAATGTTTTTCTAATTAATCCTTAATTCCGCAACATAATTAATAATTATTTTTATAAGTTCCTGGGCAGCAAA
>JBJFEF010000101.1:0-8992 GCA_051890435.1 Muribaculaceae bacterium | reverse complement strand
AAAAAAAGAGGCCCGAAAGCCTCTTTTTTTATTCTATGTTTTTATGGGTGGCTTACATCATGCCGCCCATGCCGCCCATTCCCGGATTAGGCATTGCAGGTGCAGGATTCTCCTCCTTCTTCTCTGCAATCACACACTCCGTAGTAAGGAACATTCCGGCAATCGATGCTGCATTCTCAAGTGCCACACGGGTTACCTTGGCTGGGTCAATCACACCCGACTTGAACAAGTTCTCAAACTTGTCGGTGCGTGCGTTATAACCGAAGTCTCCTTCACCATCCTTAACCTTTTGCACAATCACTGCGCCCTCAAGTCCGGCATTTGCAACAATCTGACGAAGCGGCTCCTCGATAGCACGGCGAATTATTTCAATACCTGTTGTCTCATCCTCATTATCGCCCTTGAAGCCGTCAAGGCTCTTGATTGCGCGGATATATGCCACGCCACCACCGGGAACGATTCCCTCAGCCACTGCTGCACGGGTTGCGCTTAAAGCATCATCTACGCGGTCTTTCTTCTCCTTCATCTCCACCTCCGACGGTGCTCCGATGTAGAGAACTGCCACACCTCCTGCAAGCTTTGCAAGACGCTCCTGAAGTTTCTCCTTGTCGTAGCTCGACTTGGTGGTCTCAATCTGAGCCTTGATTTGTGCCACACGCTCTGCGATGCACTCCTTCTCGCCGGCACCGTTCACAATTGTGGTATTCTCCTTGTTCACGGTCACCTTCTCTGCGCTACCAAGCAGGTCGATAGTTGCGCTCTCAAGCTTCAAGCCCTTCTCCTCCGAGATTACTACACCCTGTGTGAGAATTGCAATATCCTGAAGCATCTCCTTGCGACGGTCACCGAAGCCCGGTGCCTTCACTGCGCACACCTTGAGTGAGCCACGCAGACGGTTTACAACCAATGTTGCAAGTGCCTCGCTATCCACATCCTCTGCAATGATAAGCAACGGACGTCCGCTTTGTGCTGTTGCTTCAAGAATAGGAAGCATATCTTTGAGCGATGAAATCTTCTTGTCGTAGAGAAGAATGTAGGGGTGATCCATCTCACACTCCATACGCTCTGAGTTGGTTACAAAGTACGGAGAAATATAGCCGCGGTCGAATTGCATTCCTTCCACCACATCCACGCTGGTATCGGTTCCCTTTGCCTCTTCCACTGTGATTACGCCCTCTTTCTTCACCTTCTTCATTGCCTCTGCAATGAGCTGACCGATTTCTGAATCGTTATTTGCCGAGATGCGTGCTACGTTCTCAATCTTCTCGAAGTCGTCGCCCACTTCCTCAGCCTGTGCCTTGATAGCCTCAACCACCTTGGCTACCGCTTTGTCAATACCACGCTTGATATCGATAGGGTTAGCTCCGGCTGCCACATTCTTCAAGCCTGTGTTCACAATTGCCTGTGCAAGCACGGTTGCAGTAGTTGTTCCGTCACCTGCATCGTCACCTGTCTTTGAAGCAACTTCCTTCACAAGCTGTGCGCCCATGTTCTGGAACTGGTCCTCAAGCTCTATCTCTTTTGCTACTGTCACACCATCCTTGGTGATGTGCGGAGCTCCAAATTTCTTCTCGATAATCACATTGCGTCCTTTCGGGCCAAGTGTCACCTTCACTGCGTTGCTCAGTGCGTCAACGCCTTTCTTCAGCTCTTCGCGAGCCTTGATATCGAATTTAATTTCTTTTGCCATGATTCCTTGTGTTTTTTAAGATTGTAAGAAAAATTAATGATTGGTAATTATTCCACAACTGCCAATATATCTGATTGGCGCATCATGAGATACTTCACTCCGTCGAATTCAAGCTCAGTGCCGGCATATTTGCCATAAAGCACAGTATCACCGGGCTTCACCACCATTGCCTCGTCCTTCGTGCCGTTGCCCACGGCCTTTACGGTGCCTTTCAGTGGCTTCTCCTTTGCTGAATCAGGAATGATAATACCGCCGCTGGTTACTTCCTCAGCGGGTGCTGGTTCAATAAGAACTCTGTCGGATAATGGTTTAACGTTCATAGCTATAAGTTTTTTTAATTGTTATTCATTTCTTTCTTTTGGTGTGCCCCGCTGTTATATCACGGTTCACGCTTATTGACAATAGCACATAGTGTGCCAATTCATTTCTGTCACCTTCCCATTGCCAATTTGTCACCTCTGCCCCATCTGCCAATTTGTCGCTACGGATAGCGAAGTCCTTTTTTGGCAAACATTGCCTCGTCGAGCTGCCCCATTCCTGTCTCGCTGATTGGCACCTCTTCGTTATGGTCATTCAGATAATAGCGTTGACTTTCCTTAAATCCCGGCGATGCCATCGACAGTGAGTCAATACGATAGCCGCTCTCTATGCCGCCAAGCGTGAGCATCGTGTGAAACAGCTCCTTGCTTCCCGACACTGCCATGTCTTTGTGTCGCTCAAGTGCCTCCCACTCTCTGCCATAATTGGCCACATATTCATCTGATGCCCAGAATATCAGCGGCACATGCAGCTGATAATACGACGGGATGGGCGATGCATGAAGAAACATTCGCCGTTCATCATCAAATATGTCCTCGCCATGGTCGCTCGTGTAGGCAAGCGCCGCCACACAGCCACGCTTCTTCAGCATGTCAATCAAGTTTCCTAAAAACTTGTCGGTATAGCGTATGGTGTTGTCATAGGCATTCATCAGCATCTCCTTGTTCTTATATTTCGCATCCATCGCCGTGTCGGGCTTGAAATATGAATCCTCATCCTTGTAGCGCTCGCGATAGTTGAAGTGTGAGCCATAGGTGTGAAGCACCATGAATATTTTCTTGCTCTTCGATGCCGCCAATTGCTTATCGAGCATCGGCAACAGCTCTCCATCTAGCACATTGGTCTCTGCCGGCAGATTCTCCTTGATAAATTCTGAATAATCGGCTTCTTCGCCAAAGTAGTCGATAAACGAATGGTTAGGACGCTGGTTCGAAAGAAACATAGTGTAAAATCCAGCCTCCTTAAATGCTGTGATTATACTCTTCTGCTCATATATGGCACCGAAATTCTGCGCCGAGATTGCCGATAGCAGCATCGGCACACTCTTGTGCGTAGTGTTCGACTCGGTCACGGCATCACGATACACCACCACATTGCTGTCTCCATCCAGATAGGGTGTCGTGGGTCGCTCATAGCCATACACACCAAAGTTCATCGCTCTCGCCGTCTCTCCTATCACCATCACATATATCTCCTGCTCATCGGCTGCATGGAGCGATTTGGCACCAAAGGTGAAATCCTTCGATGTGGCAAGATAGCTGTCGTTGCGTATCTGTCGTTCTATGGCAAGAACCATATTGTAAGTGACATTAACCGGGAATATGTGGTAAAGCACATTAAATCCTTTCGTGAAAATTGCACAGCACACCATCAGAATCATTCCGGCTCCTATCCCTGCCATAGCATAGCGGCGTTGCTGCTTGCAGAATTCCGTGCTAAGCGTCTTCCTTCTCAGCAGCGAACGTATGGCAAGGAATATTGCAGCTCCATATATGATGAACACTGTCGCTACTCCTGGTATCAGGTTACCAAGCAGCTCATTTATCTCAGTTGTGTTGGTCGTGAGCACATTCAGAAACATATCCACCGCTATCACTGCCTCCCCAAACAAATACAGCAGCACTATCTGGAATGCATCATAGAAGATAAACAGAAACAATATCCAAAACATCTTCCCTGGCTTGCGTGTGAACGTAAACAGTGCCCAAAACACCGAGAACGGCAACACCACATTGCACACCTTCGTGAGCAAGGGCATCCGCTCAGTGAAAAAAAGCACAAAGTTAGGCAGCGATATTATCACTACAAATATCCAGAATATCACCTGCTGATTATTTATCCATGAAAAAATTCTCTTAATCGGTTTCATTCGTTTTTATCTCAATTTGTGTGTGTCTTCTTATTAAATCATATTACATCCTAAACCCGCGCAGGAACTCCTCTGTATTCATGCGGCGCTTGCCTGCTATCTGTATCGAAGTTATCTCAATCCATCTGTTGTCGCCACACGCAATCTTCATGCGCTTGCCATCAGTGCTCACCACTCCAGGCGCCACAGCACCTTCTGCCGACACTATGCGTGGCAGTGCCTCATCGCTCGGCAGTGCCGTGGCATATATCTTGGCATGGTGCAGTTTACCTGTGGCATCGGCAATCTCGGTCCATGCTGCCGGATAGGGCGAAAGTCCGCGTATCTGGTTATAGATGCAGCGTGAGTCGCGGTTCCAGTCGATATGGCACGTCTCTGTGAATATCTTAGGTGCAGGCGTAGCCTCCATGCCTTGGTTGCACAGCTCTTCTTGCGGAATCGGTCGGACTTCGTCGCGCAAGATGGCATCCACCGTCTCTATCACCATGTCAGCGCCCATCATCATCAATCGGTCATACACCACACCCACATTGTCGGTCTCGGCAATAGCCAGTCGTCGCTGCTGTATCACATCGCCGGTGTCAATTTCATGCTTCAAGAAGAATGTTGTCACTCCGGTCTCGCTGTCGCCATTCATCACTGCCCAATTGATTGGTGCTGCTCCTCGATACTTCGGCAACAGCGAAGCGTGCAGATTGAATGTTCCCAGTGGAGGCATCGACCACACAACCTCAGGCATCATTCTAAAGGCTATCACTATCTGCAAGTCGGCTTTTAGCGATTGCAACTGCTCTATGAAGCCCGGGTCTTTCAGCTTCTCGGGCTGCATAAGGTTGAGACCATGCTCCACGGCATAAAGCTTCACTGCCGATTGCACCACCTTGTTGCCTCGGCCGCCCACCTTGTCGGGCATCGTCACCACACCCACCACATTATATCCGCCTTTCACAAGTCGGTCAAGACTCTCAACGGCAAATTCGGGTGTGCCAAAAAACACTATCCTTAAATCTTTCTTATCCCTTATCATATTCTTTTTCAGTTCGTTTTTTATTGTAAATTCCATTATTTGTATGTCGGTTACCGTTAGCTGAATGTAGATTCCATTCACCAAAAATGCAACGATTTCACATTCCGGATTGTTTAGTCGTCGGTGTAGTGCTTCAGCACACGGCGATACGAGTTGAAAATCTTCGATTTCGACACAAATCCCACATACTTGCCCTTCTCTACCACCGGCAAGTTCCACGCATTCGTGTCGTCAAAGAGCTTCATCACTTTGTCCATCGACTCTCCCACCTCTATCTTCGCCGGCACCATCGCCATGAATTTGCTCACGCGCATCTTGCGGTAAAGGTCGGGACGGAACATAATGTTGCGTATGTCATCAAGAAGCACTATGCCAAGCAGCGAGCCCTTGTCGTCGGTCACCGGGAACAAGTTACGGTTCGACCGCGATATCACTCCCACCATCTCCTTCAGTGTCATGTCGGGATGCACCTCAATGAAGTCTTTCTCTATCACACTGTCCATCTTCAGCAGCGTGAGCACCGTCTTGTCCTTCTCATGCGTGAGCAGCTCGCCACGCTGTGCAAGTCGCATTGTGTAGATGCTCCACGGCAAGAACAAGCGTATCGTGCCATAGGATATCGTCGATACTATCAGCAGTGGCAAAAACAATTCATAGCCTCCAGTCATCTCAGCTGTGAGGAAGATTGCCATCAGTGGAGCATGCATCACCGCCGACATCACTCCCGCCATGCCCATCAGCGCAAAATTCTTGGTCGATAGCTCCCCATCACACAAGCCCAGCGTATTGATGAGTATGGCAAAAAAGAAGCCTGCCATGCAACCCACATATAGCGACGGCGCAAATGTTCCGCCCACTCCGCCACTTCCATTGGTGGCACTCGTGGCAAACACCTTGGTGAGTATTATCAATCCTATGAACACTATCACCATCCACACATCGTGGCGATAATCATAGAACAAGCTTCCGTCGAATATCTGCGAAAATTGCCCATTGAGCAGCAAATTGATTGGTCCGTATCCTTCTCCATAGAGCGGCGGAAACAAGAAAATCAGCGAGCTTAGTATCACTGCTCCAAAGAGCAGCTTGAGCCACGGATTTTTCAGCTTGCCAAAGGTGCGTTCCATCATGTTCATCACCTTCGTGAAATAAAGCGACACAAAGCCGCAAAACACGCCCAGCAATATCACATAGGGTATGCGTGCCGTGACAAACGGCTCACTTTGCGAGAAAAAGAACTCCACGTCATAGCCCGTAAACACGTATGCTACCGTCGCTCCCGTGATCGACGCTATCATCAGTGGCATCACCGATGCCGCCGTCAAGTCGAGCATCAGCACCTCTATCGTAAACAACATTCCAGCTATCGGCGCCTTGAATATCCCGGCTATTCCCGCCGCAGCTCCACAGCCCACAAGCAGCATCAATATGCGGGGCGACAAGCGGAATGCTCCGCCAAGATTACTGCCTATCGCTGCACCGGTAAACACTATCGGTCCCTCAGCTCCCACCGAGCCTCCAAATCCTATCGTCACCGAGCTCGCCACAAGCGACGTCCACATATTGTGAACCTTCAGTCGGCTCTTCTTCTGCGATATCGCATAGAGCACGCGCGTCACTCCGTGCGATATATTGTCGCGTACCACATAGCGCACAAATAGGCTCACTATCAATATGCCCACAATCGGGAATATGAGGTAGGAATAGTTGCCCTGCGTAATCGAAACGTGAGCCGTCAGCAGCGATGCTATCTCCTCAATTATCAGCTTCAGCAATAGCGCCGCAAATCCCGACAACAACCCCACCACAAGCGCCAGTATCAGCACGAAATTGCGCTCAGTGATGTGCTTCTCTCGCCACTGTAGCATCTTCATGTAGGGGCCTCTTATCTTTTCACTTTCAGTGATATCTTTCTGCATATTGTTTCCTTATATTTTTCTTCTGTGTTATATTCCCTTACCCGTCAACACCGTCTCTATCGTATATACCATTATCTTCAGGTCGTTGAGTAGCGACATGTTCTCAAGGTAAATCAAGTCATATTTCATGCGTTCCACCATTTCATCCACACTGCCTGCATATCCAAATTTCACCATACCCATCGACGTGATGCCCGGACGCACCTGGTGTAGCAGTGTGTAGAATGGAGCTCGCTGCGTTATCTGCTCTATAAAATATTCTCGCTCAGGCCGTGGTCCCACTATCGACATATCACCCTTGAGCACATTCCAGAATTGCGGCAACTCATCAATGCGATATTTGCGCATCACCTTGCCAAACGGCGTGATTCGGTCATCATCGCTGCTCGACAAGCGAGGCACACCGTCTTTCTCGGCATCCACCCGCATGGTGCGAAACTTATAGATTGTGAAAGGTCGGTTGTGAAGCCCTATGCGTGTCTGCTTATAGAGCACTCCTCCTTCCGACTCCCGCTTAATGCGGTAGGCCACATACACAAACAATGGCATAAGCAGTACAAGCGCCAGCGCCGAAAGCACACAATCAGCCACTCGCTTTATGTTGGTAGCGCTATAGCCCATGCAGCTTCCCGATATGTCAATCAGTGGCTCTCCGTGAAAATCACTCAAGCGCACACGCGACACAAGTATGTTATAAATATCAGGCTTTATCTTTATCGGACGGTTGAGCGGAAACAGCGCATTCACCGTGTGGAGTATCGTCTTCGTGTCGTGACGCTCCGGAATAATGATAAACTCACTCACACTCACCGTGTCGCACACATCTTTGAGCCTGTCCAGAGCATACACCGGCTGGCAGAGCTTCTCGCTCGGTTTCTCATCGCCTATGCTCACATATCCCACCACATCATATCCTAATGAACGGTTTTTCCCTGCAAGGTCAGCCCCAAAAGCCGCTGCCTTTTCGCCCGCTCCTATTATCATCACATTCGTGAGCAGCTTTCCCGTCTTTATCTTGTGAGCCATCTTGTTGGTGAAAAACAGCCTCACCGAATATACCATCACAAATGATATCAGCCAGAAAATTACAATCATCTCATAATTATAGGCTCGCTCGCTCACAAGGTCATTGATTACTGCCACAAAAAACACTATCAATGCCGAGATTAGCGACGTGATGAGCGTAGTCACAAACTCCTGCAAGCGCGACTTGCGTATCACCTCAGTGTAGTATCCCGATAGATAATACACTCCCATCATCGCAAGCGGAAACAGCAACTGTCCCATCATCACACTGTCGTTGAGCAAAAACGATTGCAGCGTCGCAAAGCCATGCATTGCCACAATCCTCTCGCTTCCCAGCCAATATCGTGCAATATTATACAGCAACACGGCTATTGCCGACGACACAAGGTCGCCTGCCACATACTTCAGCCGTTGTAGTTGAATATTCGTCACTTTCAGTTCTTTTCCACCTTGTTTATTTGCGCAAAATCTTGATTACACCATCAGTCGAGAGCTTTATCACACTCGACGCCTTGGCTGCAGTGATGTCCTCCCGTCGGTATTTCACCACATAATCCACACTTTGCTTTATTTCATCACTCACATCGGCAAACGTAGGCGCCGACGGCTTCCCGCTGATGTTGGCTGACGTCGAAACTATCGGACGCCCGAAGCGTCGGCACAATTGCCTACTAAATGATTCGCGGGTGATGCGTATGCCCACACTGTGGTTATCGCCCAGCAAGTTCTGCGCTATGTTGCGGGCATCATCATATATGATTGTGAGCGGCTCCACTGCCACTTCTATCAATTGATATGCGATCTCGGGCACCTCGCTAACATAGCGTTCCAAGCGTGCCTCGCTATCGAGCAACACAAGCATCGCCTTGTTGTCGGCACGGCGCTTTATTTCATACACGCGCTTCACCGCATCGGCATTGGTCGCATCACAACCTATGCCCCATATTGTGTCGGTAGGATACAGTATCACTCCTCCCTTGCGCAACACATCTATACATGCCTTTATATCTTCTTCCATCTTGAAAAAACAAATTTGTGCAGGTCAAACGTAAATACGCGCCCTGAAGTTATCATTTTCTGTCTCGGCAATGCTCGCTGAAGGCTCTACAAATTGCCCTATCTGGCTCGCTTTGCCTCACTTC
>JBJFEF010000100.1:6705-9102 GCA_051890435.1 Muribaculaceae bacterium | reverse complement strand
ATTATGGCTGTTCCGGCTCATGATAGCCGCGACTATGCATTTGCCAAGCACTTCGATTTGCCTATTATTCCTCTTATCGTGGGTGCCGACGTGAGCGAGGAGAGCTTTGATGCAAAGGAAGGCACAATGATGAACTCATCAAACGACCGCCTGCAGCTCAACGGACTCAGCGTGAAAGAAGCCATTGCAAAGACAAAAACATTCATAAAAGAGGCAGGCATAGGCCGTGTGAAGGTGAATTACCGCTTGCGCGACGCAATCTTCAGCCGCCAGCGCTACTGGGGAGAGCCGTTCCCTGTGTATTTCGACGACAACAAGCAGCCTCACACACTCGACGAGAGCCAGCTTCCTCTTGAGCTTCCCGAGGTGGACAAATTCTTGCCTACCGAGAGCGGCGAGCCTCCATTGGGACGCGCCAAGAACTGGTGCACAGCCGATGGTCATCCCTATGAGCTTTGCACTATGCCGGGCTTTGCAGGCTCGTCGGCATATTATCTGCGCTATATGGACCCGCACAACGATGAGGCATTAGTGTCGCGTGAAGCCGATGAATATTGGCGCAATGTTGACCTCTATGTGGGAGGAACAGAGCACGCTACCGGACACTTGATCTACAGCCGCTTCTGGAACAAGTTCCTCTACGACTACGGCTATGTGTGCGAGCCCGAGCCATTCAAGAAGCTTATCAACCAGGGAATGATACAGGGACGCTCCAACTTTGTATATCGCATCAAGGATACCAACACGTTTGTTTCACTCAATCTCAAGAAGGACTACGACGTAACGCCTATTCACGTAGATGTAAACATTGTGAGCAACGATGTGCTTGATATCGACAAGTTCCGCGCATGGCGCCCCGAGTTCCACGATGCCGAGTTTATACTTGAAAACGGCAAGTATGTGTGTGGATATGCTATTGAGAAGATGTCGAAGTCGATGTTCAACGTGGTAAATCCCGACGACATTGTGGAGCGCTATGGAGCCGACACACTTCGCCTCTATGAGATGTTCCTTGGACCTATCGAGCAGAGCAAGCCGTGGGACACCAATGGAATCGACGGCGTAAACCGCTTTTTGAAGAAGCTGTGGGGACTTTTCTATAAGGGTGATGATTTGCTTATCACCGATGAAAAGCCGTCGGCAGAGGCTCTTAAATCGCTTCACAAGCTCATCAAGAAGGTTACATTCGACATAGAGCACTTCTCATATAACACATCGGTGAGTGCATTCATGATTTGTGTGAATGAATTATCGACAATGAAGTGCAATAGCCGTGACATTTTCAACGACTTGATTGTGGTGCTTGCTCCGTTTGCACCACACATTGCCGAGGAATTGTGGCACAAGCTTGGCCACGACACCACTGTGTGCGATGCCAAGTGGCCTGAATTTAATGAGGCATATCTTGTGGAGCAGTCGGTGAAATATGTGGTGTCGTTTAATGGTAAGCCACGTTTCAACATCGAGGTGCCCACAGGCACCGACAAGGCTGAAGTGGAGCGCTTGGCACTCAGCAATGAGGCAGCAGCCAAGTGGCTCGACGGAAAGACACCCAAGAAGGTGATAGTGGTGCCCAATAAGATAGTGAACGTGGTGATTTGATGAAGTGGTATGTGGTGTGGGTTGGAAACAACCCCGGTATTTATGAAACGTGGGAAGACTGCAAGCTGCAGGTGGAAAATTTTCCTGGTGCCCGCTATAAGGCTTTCAAGAGTCGCGAAGAGGCAATAATGGCTCTTCGCGGCGACAATGAGAGCGAGATGGGCATATTGCGCAGCATAGCCAATGCCAATCGCAGCATGGTGAATTATGAGGCTTTTCCCGACATTATCGTTGACAGCATCGCTGTGGATGCCGCTTGCAGCGGAAATCCCGGGGTGATGGAATATCGCGGGGTGTCGGTGCGCACAGGAGAGCAGATTTTCCACAAAGGACCATTTCCTCATGCCACCAACAATATAGGGGAGTTTCTTGCCATTGTGCATGCCTTGGCGCTGATGAAGCAGCAAGGCAACATCTCTACTCCCATATATAGCGACAGCCGCACCGGCATGGCGTGGGTGAGAGACCGGGTGTGCAAGTCGAAACTGCAACCATGTGCCAAGAATGCCGAACTCATGAATATAGTGCGGCGAGCTGAAGTGTGGCTTCAAAGCAACACCTACACTAATCGCATCATCAAGTGGGACACTGAGAAGTGGGGAGAAATTCCCGCCGATTTCGGTAGAAAATAGAAGAAACACACTTGCTTGCAACAAATATAGTTGCGGCAGAATATACTTGACCGCAACAAATATACTTGCCGGCAGAATATACTTGACCGCAACAAATATACTTGCCGGCAGGAAGAAAAAGAAAAACAGCAGCATGCGTAGGGATAGTCATGCTGCTGTTTTT
>JBJFEF010000100.1:0-6605 GCA_051890435.1 Muribaculaceae bacterium | reverse complement strand
AATTGTATGCTTGTTGAAATTACTTTATGAAGAGGATTTTGGTGACAACACCTTCACTGGAGTCGTTTTCGTTGCTCGAAGCGAGCACATAATATACGCCGGTCTTCACTCTGTCGCCACTCTGGTAGCAGCCATCCCATGAAGCCATTCCGCCGGTAGATTGAATGGAGCGAATCACACGTCCGCCGGCATCGGCAATCTTCACGAGGGAGTTCTCCATGAGTCCGGTGATAATGATGTCGCCGGTGTATTCGGGGCGCACCGGGTTGGGGTAGGCATAAATGTTGCTGTAGCTCTCGGCAGCCGGAGCGGCGTCGCTGTAATATTCCACCAAACCGAGCGGAGTTCCTATATACACCTCATTGTTAGTGGGATTGCAGCATAGCGAGATGATGTAGTTGCTCACAAGCGGACTGTTTTCGGTGGTGAAATGCTTTAGAATCTGCGATCCGTCGGCACTCACAAGGTAAAGACCCATATTGAGTGTTCCTATCCATTTGCGGTTGGCACCATCAACGGCCAGAGCTGTGACGTGAGTTCCCGAGAGGAGATAGTCGGCATAATTAGTGCCGTCGTTGCGGGGCACCTTAATGCGGTTGATGCGGAAATTGGAATCAAAAATATTCGACGGGTTAATTTCAATCACTCCGTTGGAAGTTCCGAGCCACACCCTGCCATTTCTATCCTCGGTGAAGCAATAAATAACATCCCAGGAGTAGGATTTTTCATCTTGGTCGAGGAAATCGCCTGAATTGAACATGATGGAAGGAATGGAAGTGCTTGCAGGGTTGCCACCATCATCGAAAACCAAAAGTTGGTTGCTAGCACCATTTACAATCATTATTTTGATTTCATCACGTTTGGTGACGAGCATTTGAGTCTTGTGATAGGCAATCGACGACATATTGACGTTAAGAGGAATCCAGTCGTCGAAAGCAGGCATTCCTTGCTGCTTTTCGCGTGGCAGGGTGTAGGTTTCCTGATTTACCATCACATTATGTGCCCAAAGCGTTTTTTTGCTGTCGAAATAGAGGCAATTCGCAGTAGCAGCCCAGTTTTGGAGGAAAGGAGAGTTGGTCCAGTCAAATTTAGCCACCACTTCTTTACCCTTAATCTTTAGCAAACCCTCAAAACGAGTGCCTATATAGTAGGTTTCGGGGTCGTCGGGGTCGAAAACAGGAGTATAGATGCCACGCAGTTTTCCGTCGGGATAAGTACCGATGGTGGGGATGCTGTCGGGCATCATGTCGGTCCAGAAACCATTTTCGAGAGTGTTGATATGGGCAAGACTTGTGTTGTCGTTCCAGTAGATGTTAGGTCCGCAATCCATCACATATAGCTTATTTAGAGGCTCGTTGAAGCACAAGTTGTAGGGAAAGAGCACGGAAGAAGAGTTGTATTTGAAGTAGTCGGCATAGATGGTGCTTACTTCACCGTTTTCGAGCTTCAGGTGTCGCACACCCTTTGTAGAGAGTTCCCACAGCGAGCCGTCGGTTTCGGCAGTGGTCACTTTCGATGCACTCATATCGCTTGGCAGCTCAGTAATCACGCCATTCAAGCCTTCGCTGTCGAATGTTACTATCTTTGATGGTTTATATCTTGTAGTTCCCATGAATCCTGTGGGAGTTTTTGCAAGCATAATTAAAGAAGCTTCAGCTGCCACGGTTTTCTTTTTCACACCCGATGAGTCGAATACATATCGGTAGATCCATCCCTCATCGAGAAGAATGGTAGAGTCGTTGATATTGAAAAATCGCGCATTTGCCTGCACGTGAAATTTGGTGAAAGTGCTTGGAGAGTGCATAGCAAGCGATTTAGGCGACATGAAGGCACCGTCGGCTTTTGCAATGATAATATGGTCGGAAACTTCGGTAATCGAAGTGATATTTTCTCCGAAATTTTGAGATTCCATCACCTCAAAGTCTTTGTCGGCATTGAGAATAGCAAATCCGAAACCGGTTGCCAAGAACACCTTGTTATCCTTGAAATTGATGAAATTGATGGTTTTAGGGTCGATATCGGCTTTGGATATATCGGGTACGTTAGTCACTTTGCCATCTGAAGAAATGAAGTCGATATTAGCCGAGTCATACACCACCACGAGATAACGTGCATCATAGTTGTAGTAGATTTGCTTCACGTTCACATCGTTGAGCTTGTTGTTGCGCGAGAGAAAGTGGTTTTCGTCGGCTTTTTTGTCGTAGTAGAACAGGTTTCCGTCGGCGAGATAATAAATCAGGTCGCCGGTATCAATAATGTTAGTGATATTTTCGGCAAAGACAGGATGAATCACCCAGTTTCCAACGCCGGTTTGTGCTGTGGCGCCAAGTGATGCCACGGCAATCATAATTGATATGGTGAGATTTCGCAATAGAGTGGTCATAAAAAACTGTATTATTATTTTCTACGATTATAACGTATTAATTGACACTTAATTGTGTAAAAGATGCTAAAGTTCACAACTGCAATCGCGTGGTTGTGGTGAAATTGTCGCGGTTTACTATCACATCCACGCCCCACAGCCCTGAGTCGGGCACTTCATAGCGCAAGTGATAACGAGTGGCTTTGATGCAATCGATGCGCACGCTGATGTCGTAGCAAGAGAGCGGAGCCGTGGGATTGTTGATGGTGTGCTTTTCGGTGAGAGTGAGTTTGTCATCGACGATGTCGGCATTCACATAGGCAGTAGAGCCTTCGGGCAAAGGAGCTCCGCGCCTGCGAATGAGCAGTGTGAAATCGTCGAGCGACTCAATTTCAATGGATTTTCCGTCGGCAGCAATGTCGTTTGAAAAATCAACTGATGCTGCATATATGTAGGTCATTGCCGGGGAGCGACGTGATGGATTGAATATGAAGCCCACAATGAGAATAGCCACCGTCACGGCAATAGTGTAGAATTCCACCGATGTGAATATGTTGAGAAAAATCATATCAATATGTGGTTGCTAAAATAATCTATTTTTTGCGTTGTTTGCTGAGGCGGGCACGGATTGGAGTGTCGTAGAAGCGCATTGCGATGTAGGCAATAGCGATGCTGCTTGCAACGGCAGCAGTCACAGCCACGATAGTTGCTCCGGTGGAGCGGTTGCCGGTCCACAGCCAGTGATAGAGCAGATACATCACCGGATAGTGGACTATGTAGAGCGGATAGGATATGCGTCCCACAAAGTTGCACACGGCAGAGGTGATATGTCCGGATAATTTACCGGAGGCTCCTATTTGCACTATGAGCGGGAAAGCTACTATCACACACACTATCTCATAGATTGAATTGAGCCAATGCACATTGCCTTGAATGGGAGTGACGTAGGGCACGGCAAGCAGCACTACAAGCAGCAGCGAGCACAGCGTGAAGGCTCCCTTGATGTGCCATGGCTTGAAGATGCGTTGCAGCAGCATACCCATTGTGAAGCACACTCCCACGCGCAGCAATCCACCCTGCAGGTTGCAGCCTGCAAGCGTCCAGCCAAGGTTCATCGACCACATCTCAGAGAAGTTACAGAGGTCGAAAGCGGCATATCCCACCGCCATCAGTGCTGCCACAGTGGCAAGCAGGCGGGTGCTGAGGCGACGCAGCACCAAGGCATAGGCAATATTGGCAATATATTCAAAGAAAAGCGACCAGGTGGGGCCGTTGAGAGGAAACATCTCGCCGTTGCCGCGCACCTCGTGCATTGCACCCGGCCATGCCGGAATCATGAGCATTGAGAGCAGCATAGCCACTATCACATTCCACACAGACACCTCAGTGCCATCCCATTTCACAAATCCTTGAAGGGCAAACGACAGAGCACCGAGCACTGCGCCAAGCACCACCATGGGATGCAGGCGCACAAGGCGACGGCGGAAAAAGCCGCCAAGCGACAAACTGCGGTTGCTGAAGCGGTCGTCGTAGGCATATCCTACAACGAATCCCGACAGCACGAAAAAGAAATCAACTGCCAGGTAGCCGTGGTTGAGAAATTGATCGACGGCACTTGTGGCAAAACCTTCGCCCACGTGAAACACCACCACAAGGAGTGCTGCCACTCCGCGCAGACCGTCGAGAATGTGAAAATGAGGCTTTATGTTGTTCATAATCAAGCTATTTTTGTGTAGATGTTTGTAACAATGACCGGATAATGGTGTCGCTGTCGTTGGGGTGAAACCACTGCATATCAGGGTCTTTGCGATACCATGTGAGCTGCCGCTTGGCATACACACGCGTGTTTTTCTTGATGCGTTCACGGGCGGTGACAAAGTCCATTTCTCCACTCATCCATGCGTGCATTTCCTTGAAACCTACGGTGTTGAGGGAGTTGAGGTGTCGCTGAGGATACACCTGCCGGGCTTCCTCCACCAGTCCGGCTTCAATCATGGCATCAACGCGCCGATTGATGCGTCCGAAGAGGTCTTCGCGTGGCATGTCGAGCCCTATTTTCACAATGTTGAAAGGTCGGGGCTTCACCTGACCGGTGCGAAGAGAAGAATAGGGAACACCGGCTTGCAGACAAATTTCGAGGGCGTGCAGCAGTCGCTTTTCGTTCTTTATATCCACGATTTTGAGATAGTCGGGGTCGAGCAGCTCAAGTTGGGCAATGATGCACTCGATGCCACATTCGTGGTATTGGCGCAGCACCTTTTGGCGCACTTCGGTGCTGATTGTGGGCATTTGGTCGATGCCCTTGCACACGGCATCAACATAGAGCATAGAGCCTCCGCACATCACGGCATAGTTGCTTTTTTCAAAAAGGCTTGGCAACAGAGCGAGCACATCGGCTTCAAATTCGGCCGCGCTGTAGTAGTCGGTGATGCTTTTAAATCCCACAAAGTGATGCTTTGCCATAGCTTGCTCCTCGGCAGTGGGAGCAGCCGTGCCAATGGGAATTTCGCGGAAAATCTGCCGTGAGTCGGCAGAAATAATCTCGGTGCCGAGAGCACGAGCTATCTTTATGGCTGCCGCGGTCTTTCCCACGCCTGTGGGTCCGGCAATCACTATGAGAGTATTATCTTGCATCATGTTGCAAAATTAATAAAACATGGGCAAATAACACTCACACTCGGCTCAAATTATTGCTTTCTTAAGGCTCTGAAGTTTTTGCGTTCACGACAATACCACACGGTGAACCACACTGCCGAAATCACAGTGCAGGCAGCTCCGGTGCAATTTGAGATAGCGGCACTCAGGGTGAAGCCTTCGGGCGAAATCATGATGTAGGTGCTGCACACCAGGGTCATAAACAGTGCGGGAATCAGTGTGATGAAGAAATTCTTTCGTTCACGCACGAGATAGACAGTGATGGTCCACAGCGTGAACACGGCAAGCAGCTGGTTGGTCCAAGCGAGATAGCGCCAAATCATCTTGAATCCGGCACTGCCACTGAGGCAATAGAGCAACAATGCTGTGGTGGCGGCAAAAACGGGTACCGACACGGCAATGCGTCGCAAGATGGTGTGCTGCTTAATCTTGAAGAAGTCGGCAACCATTAGTCGCACGGCACGCAGGGCAGTGTCGCCGGTGGATATTGGGGCAGCAATAATGCCGAGAATGGCAAGGATTCCTCCCACCGTGCCGAGCCATTGGTGCGACAGCGTGAAAGCCACAGCAGCTCCTGAGAACTCTTTTCCCGTGGCTGGGTCGATAATACCATTATGCTCCTGATAGAAGCAGGTGCCGGCAGCAGCCCAGATGAGAGCCACAATGCCCTCAGTCACCATTGCTCCATAGAACACGGGGCGACAATGGCGCTCGTGGTTCATGCATCGTGCCACCATTGGCGATTGAGTGGCATGGAAACCGCTTATCGCTCCGCATGAGATGGTAACAAACATCACAGGGAATATGGGCGAGTCCTCATAGTTGGTGCCCATGCTCTCCCACATCTCGGGAAGGTCGGGCGAAGTGACGTAGAGCATCACCAATATGCCCACTGCCATAAACAGCAGTGCTGCGGCAAACACCGGATACACCTTGCCTATCACCTTGTCGATTGGCAGAATGGTGGCAACAAGATAGTAGCCAAACACCACAAGCACCCAGAAGTTGATTCCCATGGAATCGGGGGTGAACTTGGCGAGCAATTCGGCGGGTCCCGACACAAACACGGCTCCCACAAGTATCATGAGAAACACCGAAATCACGCACATCACATCTTTTGGTATCTTGCCAAGGTAGCGGCCTACGATTTCGGGAAGGCTCTCGCCATTATTCCTTATCGACAGAGTGCCCGAGAAGAAGTCGTGAACCGCTCCGCCGAAAATGGTGCCGAAAACAATCCACAAGAAGCATGCCGTGCCAAACTGGGCACCCATGATGGCTCCGAAAATCGGACCGAGTCCGGCAATGTTGAGAAACTGGATGAGATAGAGTTTCCATGTGGGCATGGTGATATAGTCGATGCCGTCCATGCTCGTAATAGCCGGAGTAGGGCGGTTGTCGGGTCCAAACACGCGGTTTACATATCCTCCATAGAGCCAATAGCCTGCAATGAGAATGAAAAGTGCTATCGTGAAAGTTATCATCGTTTCATTTGTTTTTGTTATTCATTTTGGGCACCAAGTAATCAGGAAAAGAGAGAATCTTCTTGATTTCATAGGCAAAAAGCCAAAAAATTCACATCGGCATC
>JBJFEF010000099.1:0-9109 GCA_051890435.1 Muribaculaceae bacterium | reverse complement strand
AACCATCGACGGTGTGTCGCAGAAGGTGGCATCGACCACATTCCGCGTGCGCAAATTGCCCGACCCAATGCCTTATATCGCCTACAACGATGCCAAGGGTAATCCTGAGCGCTACAAGGGCGGACGTCCGTTCTCGAAGACGCTGCTCCTGCAAGCCGAGGGAATATCGGCAGCTATCGACGACGATATGCTTAATGTGGCTTATAAGGTGCTGAGCTTCGAGACCGTATTCTTCGACTCGATGGGCAACGCAATACCCGAGGTGTCGCAGGGCGACAAGTTCTCTGAGCGCCAGCGCAGCAGCTTCCGCCGCCTGTCGCGTGGCAAGCGATTCTACATATCGCGTGTGCGTGCTGTGGGTCCCGACGGAATCGAACGCACCCTCGCCCCGATGGAGGTGATAGTTAACTAATGCGGAAAGCATTGAGGCATAAACCGCTTGAACAAATAAATGAAAACAAACATAATCGCAATATGAAGATTATCCGATACATAGCAGTGGCACTCCTGGCAGCTTCGTTTGCTGTGGCAGCTGTGGCACAAGAGAAATCCACCTCGAGCACCGTGCGCAAGCGCAAAGCCGGCGACCGCAACAAGGAAAATGCCGCCCCACAGGTGTCGCCGCGAATGCAGTCGTTCTATGAGGAACAGGAGGTGAGCGATGCCGATTTGCAGTGGATGAAGGTCATCTACCGCCAGCTCGACCTGAAGAAGGAGCAGAACATGGCTCTCTACTATCCCGAGGAGCCTAACCAGGACGGTATGAATCTCTTCTGCATCATCATGAAACTCATTGCCAACGACCAGCTCACGGTGTATGAGTATCTTGATGGTCGCGAAATTTTCACCGACCAGTATAAGGTGAAAGTGCGCGAAATGCTCGACCGCTTCCACATCCTCTACACCGAGGCTAAGGGCAGCACCGAGAAGCACCCGAAATTCAAGATTGAGGATGCTGACATTCCATCGAATGAGGTGCTGAGCTACTATGTGATTGAAAAGTGGGAATTCGACCGCGTTTCCACCAAGATGCAGCACCGTGTGCAAGCCATCTGCCCTGTGCTTCACCGCACCGACGATTTTGGCGGCGAACCCGTTCGCTACCCGATGTTCTGGGTGAAGCTCGACGAGACCATCCGCCCCTATCTCGCCAAGCAGTATGTGTTTACCGACAACGACAACAACCTCGCCCGATATAACTACGACGACTTCTTCAAGATGAATCTCTACAAGGGCGAAATCTATAAGACAAAAAACCTGCGCAACCTCTCGCTCATGCAGATGTATCCCGACCCTGACGACTTAAAGCGCGCACAAGACAGCATTGAGCGTCGCCTCACCGCTTTCGACAAGACATTGTGGGTGCCTACCCGTGAGGAGCTTCAAGCTCGTGCCGACTCGCTCGAAGCACTTGAGGAGGCTCGTCTTGCCAACGACACCACACTGACAATCACTCAGCGCGACGAGAAGAAATCGACCACAAAGCGCTCTACTCGCAGCTCGAAACGCAGCAGCAAAAAGAGTAGCGACAAAAAGGAGAAAGCCACCAAGCCCAAGGAATCGAAGGTGAAAGAAACGAAGATAAAAACCAGCAGCAACGCCGCCCGCAGCGTCCGTCGCCGCCGCTAATCCCCACAACACAACACAAAAAGCCCTACCTTGTTTCACCCTCGGTAGGGCTTTTTTGTATTACCTTGTTTGAGCTTTTAACAAAGTTGTTTTAAACAAAGTTGTTTAAAATGTGGCAGACTGGGAGGCAAGGCTTTTTATCAAAGGATTTGGGGGTGGAATTGGGTGGGGAAATGCTTGGAAAAGTCGGGAAGGTTGAGTAAATTTGCAGATAGCAAACAAAAACCAATAAAAAAGCAACTCGAAGATGAAACATATAGCTATTTCTACTATTCTTGCACTACTTGTGGCAATGGCTGCCGGTGCACAGCCGCTGAGATTCTCGAAGGATGGGAAGTTTAAGATTGTACAATTCACCGATGTGCACTGGATTGCAGGTAATGCGGCGAGCGACATTGCCGGCGAGCGAATGAATGAGGTGCTCGACGCCGAAAAGCCCGACTTGGTTATCTATACCGGCGACCTGATTTTTGGCGCGCCGGCAAAGGAAGGCTATATGAAGGCTCTTGAGCCTGTGCTGAAGCGCAAATTGCCCTTTGCCGTGACCTTCGGCAACCACGATGACGAGTCGGGAATGAGCCGTGAAGAGCTGCTGGCTCTGCTGAAAACGCTGCCGGGAAACCACAGCACAAGTACTGAGGGTGTGAGCGGTGTGACCAACTATGTGCTCTGCATTGCTTCGGCAAAAGATGCCAACAAGGATGCAGCCGTACTCTACTTCTTCGACAGCCACTCCTACACCAAGATTGAGGAGCTGAAGCACTATGATTGGATCAAGCCTAACCAGATAGAGTGGTACACCAATTGCAGCAACAACTTCACAGCTACGAATGGCGGCACTCCCCTACCCTCAATGGCATTCTTCCACATTCCTCTGCCTGAATACAATGAAGCGGTGAGCAACGAGAACGCTCAAATGATGGGCTACCGCGGCGAGGCAGCCTGCTCGCCAAAAATCAACTCGGGTCTCTTTGCTGCGATGCGCAGCCAGGGCGATATTGTGGCTACATTCGTAGGCCACGACCACGTCAACGACTACCTCGTGAACTGGCGCAGCATTGCCCTGTGCTATGGTCGCTACACCGGCGGAGGCACTGTATATAACAACATCCCCGGTGGCAACGGTGCTCGCGTGATTGAGCTTACCGAAGGCTCGCGCTCGTTCCACACCTACATCCGCATTGCCGGAGGAAAGATTATTAACGAAATCACCTATCCCGATGATTTCCAACCTAAGCAATAACACTAACTTATGATGATAAACGATGACTGGAAAGCCGCTCTCGGGGCGGCTTTCAACTACAACCCCGATGAAGCCTCGCAAGAGGCTGCCAATGAGCCACAAGAGATTGCCACCGATGCTCTTGCCGAGCAAGGCAAGCAAGTGCTCAATGTGATGCTCGACAAGCGCAACCGCAACGGCAAGCGCGTGACGCTCGTCACCGACTTCGTTGGCAGCGACGAGGCTCTCAAGCAACTTGCAAAGGAGCTGAAACAACACTGCGGCGTGGGTGGCTCGGCACGTGGCGGCGAGATATTGATTCAGGGCGACTTCCGCGACAAAGTGCTCGCCTTCCTCAAGGATAAAGGCTTCAAAGCCCGAATTATCTGACGCCACACACTTCAAGTGAAACGATTTGGTATCATAGACAACACGTAGATATGCTCAATATTATCAAGGCTTCGGCAGGCTCGGGAAAAACTTTCACTCTTGCCCTCGAATACATCACTCTGCTCCTCGGAGAGACTACCGAGGACGGCTCTTTGCGCCTCTACAAAGGAAAACGCAAACGCGAGTATCACCGCCACATCCTTGCTGTGACATTCACCAATAAAGCCACCGAGGAGATGAAACAGCGCATCGTGAAAGAACTTTCGATTCTTGCCGGCTTGCGCAAAGAAAAGGACAACTATCTCGACACGCTCTGTGCGAGATTCAATGCCTCGGTCGATGAAATTCGCGCTGCTGCCAAACGTGCCCTCACCGAGCTGCTTTTCGACTACTCCAACTTCAACGTGAGCACTATCGACTCGTTTTTCCAAATTATTCTGCGCACATTTGCCGCCGAAGTGGAATTGCCCTACGACTATGATATTGAGCTGAACGACGACTATGCACTTGCTGTGGGCGTGCACGACTTCCTCAATCTCCTGCGCTCCGACAGCACTAATTACACGCAGGTGCTCGGATGGCTTAACAACTATGTGAATGCACAGCTACAATCGGGCGAAGCCAACTGGAACCCCTTCAAAGCCGGAAACTCACAGGCTTCGAACCAGCAATTCCCGGCGAACAAATCCGACAGCCTTTTCTCAATAGCCGGCATAATCAACAAAGAGATTTTCCGCAAGGTTCACAACGAGATGAGCACTTATCTCACCGATAACCGCGGCTCGCTGATGCAATTCCAGACCAAGCTTGAAGCTCGCAGCGAGGAGCTATTGAGTGATATCCGCTCTTTGATTGCTCGGACCTATCAATTAATCAGCACAAACTATCCCGACGACGTTAAGAAATCGGGTTGCGTTGCTTCATGGATAAGCAAATCGACCGACAAGGATTTCATCCCCGACTGGGACAATATGGAAAATTTTCGCCGATATGCAAATGATGGGGCATCAAATTATAGAACCAGCAAAAAGATCGACGAAAGCGTAATCAGACAACTGGACATGGAAATTAACGGCAACGGCAAGGAAATCATTGCCCGCATCGATGAATTCTGCTTGCTGAAAGCCGTGTTGCAGAATATCTACAAACTTGGACTTCTTGCCTACATCAACCGCTGTGTGAACGATTTCCGCAACGAAAACAACCTTATCCTGCTCTCCGATACCAACTCTTTGCTCAACGACATCATCGGTGAAGACGACACACCTTTCATCTATGAGCGCATAGGCACGAGCGTGAACAATTTTCTCATCGACGAGTTTCAAGACACCTCAGAGCTGCAATGGCACAACATGGAACCGATGCTGCGCAACAGCCTCGGAAATGGATATTTCAACCTCATTATCGGCGACGAGAAGCAGTGCATCTACCGCTTCCGCAACTCCGACCCCTCACTACTGCAATCTAAGGTAGGGAATGAACTGCAACAATGGGTCAATCCATCGACCGACAAAAACCGCAACTGGCGAAGCACACCAAATGTGGTGAAATTCAATAACACCTTCTTCACCCACCTCGCCAAGAAGCTGAATCTCAGCAATATATATGCCAATGTTGTGCAGCTCTACAAGCCCAATCAAGCCATCGAAGGCTATGTGAAAATAACCATGCTTGACAAGCTGTTGGTGGAAGATGTGATAAATCGCACAATCAACCTGATTTGCGACATCATCGACCGCGGATACCGACAGAGCGACATTGCAATTCTTGTGGACCGTAACGCTCAAGGCGCAACAATCATACAGGAAATTCTGGAATACAACAAAAGTGAAGAGAGGCGCCACACTATCAATGTGGTGTCGAACGAAGCTCTGCTGCTCAACAATTCGCCCTCGGTGCGCCTCGTGGTGAGCTATTTGCGCCACATTGCACTCAAGACGTCAATTCCTGAGAGCATCGATGAAACCACACGCAAACGCTCCTTCAACGAACGCCTGCACACCATTTTGCGCCAATATGAAGAACAACTCAACCAAGGGATAGAGCCGGGCGATGCACTCGACAAATGCTTTGA
The DNA here is from genome assembly GCA_051890435.1 of Muribaculaceae bacterium. Lineage (GTDB taxonomy): Bacteria > Bacteroidota > Bacteroidia > Bacteroidales > Muribaculaceae > CALZFJ01. The sequence continues at coordinate 3,794 of JBJFEF010000099.1, read as the reverse complement.
CAATGCCAACGACACAAGCATCACCGACAACGACATCTCCGACTTCTTGCCCCGCGAAAGCGAAAGCTTCAGCTTGGTATCGGTAGTGGAGAGAATCATTGAGCGCGTGAGCAAAGAAGCACTATCTCGCGAAAACGCATTCCTTCAAGCATTCCAAGATGTGGTGATCGACTTCTGCAGCCGCTCTTGCGGCACTCTTATCTCATTCTTGCGCTGGTGGGACCGCAAATGCGACAAACTCTCGATAGCATCGCCCGAGGGAATAGATGCAGTGAACGTGATGACCATACACAAATCGAAGGGACTGGAATTTGGCTGCGTGATTCTGCCCTTCGCCAACTGGGATATCGGCAAAATCGACAACACAATGTGGTTTACCCACGACGAGGTGAAAGGCGCATTTAAGAACATCGACGAATCTTTCATTCCACCCCTGCTCCCGGTGAAAAGCGCCAAGCACTTAATCCACACAAAACTGAAAGACCCCTTTGGCGTGCAACTGAAGCAGACCGAAAGCGACTGCCTCAACAAGACTTATGTGGCATTCACCCGTGCCGTCGATGAGCTGTACATCTTCACCGAGGATAAACGTGACAAAGATTCGGACAGCCTCACAAAGTCACTAAGCTTCTATCTCTCCGACTTCTGCAGCACAAGCAATGAGACCGAAGCCGCAAAGCTCAACCACGAATACAGCCCTAACGCCCCCGCCGATGTGGCTACTTGTGTGAAAGCGTTTGTTGAAGTGCAGGATTTCATCGATGATAATAGCAAAATAGAAAGTAAGGAAACCCAATGCTACGAAGTGGGCACCACCAACAACAAAAAGCCGAGCGACACTACGGAGAAAGTGCAGCCCGTGCACATGCCCGACTACCATGTGACAAATCGCCACGAACTGGCAAAATACAAGCTGCCCGATGTGCTCTACACCCACGAACGCGAAATGGGCATCCTCTACCACAAAATTCTGAGCATGGTGCGAAGCACCCACGACCTCGACCGAGTGCTCAGGCACTGCACCGTGCGCTACATATTGCCACTCGATGCCACCGAACGCGACAGCATCATTGCCAACATTCGCTCAATGCTCACGCAGAGCGACGAGGTGGCAAGCTGGTTTGCTCCGGGCAACCGCGTCTATAACGAGCGCCCCATTCTCGATGGCAAGAACCGGCCACGTCCCGACCGAATCATCACCACTCCCGACGGTCGCACCATAGTAATCGACTACAAATTTGGAGAGCCACACCACCTTAGCCATTCACGCCAGGTGAAAAACTACATGACGCTTCTGAGCCAAGCCGGCTTCGACAGAGTGGAAGGCCGCATCTGGTATCCCTTTGAGCACAGCATAGTGGAAGTGAAATGAAGCCCCACCCCGCAGGGTCTCCAGGGAGGGAACCAATCCAGGCTACAGTTTCGCAATTAAGCCACCTATTGACACAGAAAACGCAACCACGAGCCATTCGAGGTTGCGTTTTTTAGCGTTTTTGAAGCGGTGCTTTATTAAGGCATCGCTATGAGAGGTCGGAGAAAAATTAGTTCTCAGCTGCTACAGGAGCCACAGTGATATACTTGCGGTTTGCCTTAGTAACGAAAACTACCGTACCATCAGTCAAAGCATAAAGAGTGTGGTCTTTGCCCATACCCACGTTTGCACCCGGGTGATGAACAGTACCGCGCTGACGCTTAATGATGTTACCAGCCTTGGCGAATTGACCACCGAAAATTTTAATACCGAGTCGTTTGCTTTCCGACTCACGTCCGTTCTTAGAACTACCTACACCTTTTTTATGTGCCATTTCTTCTTAAAATTTTAGGGGTTTAAGCTACGACTTCTTTAATCACAACCTTAGTGAAGCACTGACGGTGACCGTTCAAGCGACGATAACCTTTTCTTCTCTTCTTCTTGAAGACAATTACGTGCTCACCTTTCACGAGGGGAGTCTTTACCTCGCAAACTACCTTTGCACCTTCAACGGTAGGTGCACCAACTTTCACGTCACCGTCGGCGTCAACGAGAAGAACGTTGCTGAACTCTACAGCGTCGCCCTCTTTAACCTCGTCGCCGAGGAAATGAACATACAGGAATTTGCCGGCTTCGGCCTTGAACTGCTGTCCTTTGATTTCTACAATTGCGTACATTTTAATTTTTAATATGTTTTTGTACTGGTTTTGCCCGTACGGCGGGCTGTCTCACAGCATCGGAGCAGCCACTTAGTCGTGCCTTTCGGAAATAAGCGCACAAAGTTACTCATTTTCAGCGAAACCACCAAATATTCCCACCCTTTTCCACCAATTATTTTTTGATGGGGGTGATGGTGTAGCCGATTTTCTTGAAGGCGGCGGTGAAATCGGCAGGTGAGGATTTCGACTTGTCGTAGATGATGGTGACGGTCTGCTTCTCCACCGAGGTTTCGATTTTCTTCACGCCCTTCACGAAGCGGATGTTTTGCTTTATGCGGTTTTCGCAACCCGAGCAGTGCATTTGCGGGGTGGTGGTGACGCACAAGGTGTCGGTTTTAGCCGGTGTTTTGGCTGCCGAGGCGCAAAGCGATGTGAGCGCCATGATTGCTGTGATTAGAATTGTTTTCTTCATTGTTCAGTGATATTTTTTGTTGTTTAGAATTTTTCAAATTTCAGGCGGAAGCCGATGTATGCCATAGCGCCATCGAGAGGTCCCCACGTCTGGGTGGCATCGAACGACGGCGACCACGGATTGGCAGCAGAGATGACGGGATTGGGCTGGCGGTAGTTGGTGAGATTTTCGCCACCAATGTAGATGCTGAAGTTGCGGAACTCGCGCGTCACCTGCGCCTGGAGCTGGAAGTAGGTGGGGAATCGCGAACGGTCGTAAAGCTCGCCATGACCGTTGAGCTGCCCGGTGACATCGAAATGCCAAATTTCCATCGGGGTCTTGTAGGATAGCGTGAGCAGCCCCTTGTAGCGCGATGTGAGCGGACGGTGGCGCAGCGAGCCATCGTCGTAGGTGGTGCGGGCATCGTTGTAGCGGAATGCTCCGGTGGCAGTAAATCCGTCGAAGAAAGGGTAAGTGGCATCAACCTGCAAGGTGTGGCTGTAGCTTTTCCCGCTCAGGTTGCCGAAGCTCATGGTGTAGGGCCCGGCGATGCCATCCACGCTCATCACCATCTGCTGCATGAAGTGGGTGTAATAGTATTCCACATTCACATCGAGCTTTTTGCCGGCGATGGGGAAGTTGAGGTTGGCAGATGCGCCATAGTTCCACGCCTCCTCTTGCCGGAGCTTGTCGGCAATGAAGAATGTGCGACCTTGTGCGAGCATCGGTGTGTTTTCGGCAAGGGCATGTGGTGAGCGGTAGCCCTTTCCTGCCGAGGCACGCAAAGTGAGAATGTCGGAGGGAGAATATTTCACATGAAGTCGCGGAGTGACAAAGCTGCCATAGCGATTGGAATGGTCGTAGCGCAAGCCGGGCATCAACGTGAATTTCGACGAAGGCTTGAAAGTGTATTGGGCATACACTCCGGCAGTGGTTTCGGCAGTGTGGCCGGCAAAGCTTTGAGGCAGATTGATGGCAGTGCCGCCAATCAGCTCCGTGAAGTGGTCGTGGTTGAGGCTTGCACCCACGGCGAGATTGTGGGCATCGGCGAGGTCGGTTTCGAGCATCAGCTGGGCATAGCCATTCTTGTGGGTGACGTCGTAGGCAGTGTTGCCGAAGCGGTTGTCGGCATCGTGAATGGAGCCGTGAAGAATGAGGGCAAGACTGGTGCCGTGGCCGTCGTTGCGCATAAGTGCATTTTTCCACTGCATCT
>JBJFEF010000098.1:7618-9143 GCA_051890435.1 Muribaculaceae bacterium | reverse complement strand
CCACAATTATAGTGCGAAGTTACTAATTTTTATCTATTATTCAAAGTTAATTTTTGCAATATCAATGGTGAATTAATGATATTGACGCAAAGAAACTCTTGATGTTTCGATATGTAACTTGGGCGCAATGCAATTGAAAGTGCTTGTAGCAGTCGGTGCTAATGCACAGAAGGCCCGTAGTAGAGACGGGTGGCGTTTTCGGGGGCGAAAATGCTTGCGGCTACGCGGTTGATGTCGGCAGCGGTGAGGCAGCGGTATCGGGCGAGTTCGGAGTTGATATCGTGCGCAGAGCCTATGAGTTCGTGATAGCAAAGCTTGGAAGCTATTTCGGCGTAGCTTACGTTTTCGAAGCACTCTTTCGACTCAAACTTGTTGGCGAATTTATCAACTTCGTATTGGCTTACTCCCTCTGACACGAGACGGTTTAGCTCAGCGTTGATAATGTCGTTGGCATCGTGGAAATTCACGCCCGGCTGTAACCTGCCTTTAATCACGAGCATACCAGGGTCGATAGAGCCCCAGATAGAAGCGTCGAGGTCGGAGAATAGGTTGGTCTTCAGCAGCACATTCTGGAAGAAACGAGCCGAGTTGCCATTGGCGAGAATGTCGCTTATAAGGTCGCTTGCATGATAGTCGGGGTGACGGCGGCTGCACATGTGATAAGCTTTCACAATCAGGTCTTGTGGCGACTCGGCATGATGCACGATGCTGCGAGGCTCGGTCTGCTGAGGCTCCACAGGAAGGTTGCGGTGGTTGATTGCACGCCTTGGTATGTGGGCAAACCACTTCTCGGTGAGCTCTACGGCACGGTGGAACGAAATGTTACCAGCCACGCAGATAATGGCATTGTTGGGCGCATAATGGCTGAGGAAAAATTGGCGAGCAACGTCGAGTGTAACATCTTCGATGTCGGCAATTTTTTCGCCGATAACCGGCCACCGGTAGGGATGCTTGGTGAAAGCCACCGGTCGCACCAGGTGCGACACATCGCCATAGGGCACATTGAGGCAACGTTGCTTAAATTCTTCGATTACCACACTCTTTTGTGCATCGAGGTTGCGCTGCGACAGAGCGAGGGCGTTCATGCGGTCGCTTTCGAGCCAAAAGGCGGTTTCCACGTTGTGAGCCGGGAGAATGTCGTAGAAATTGGTGACGTCGTCGCTCGTCCAGGCATTGCTTTCGCCGCCAGCCATCTGTAGAGGGGTATCGTAGTCGGGGATGTGCTCCGAACCGCCAAACATGAGGTGCTCGAAAAGGTGAGCCAAACCGGTGTGCCCGGGCACTTCGTCGCGTGCGCCCACGTCGTAGAGCACATTCACAGCTACCATCTGCGTTGAGGCGTCGAGGTAGTGTAGCAGTCGCAGCCCGTTGTCGAGCGTATGTCGGTTAATTTCAATCACTCTACAATCTTCATTGAAATGACTTTCACGTCGGTGACAGGGCGGTCGGCTCTACCTGTTTCCACGCACTCGATTTTGTCAACGACATCCATGCCGCGAGTGACTTCGCCGAAGACGGTGTATTG
>JBJFEF010000098.1:0-7518 GCA_051890435.1 Muribaculaceae bacterium | reverse complement strand
ACGATATAGAACTGAGAGCCCGATGAGCGGCGCTCGGGGTTGACGTTGTCGCCGGTGCGGGCAGCAGCAAGGGCACCGCGCTTGTGGAAATACTCGGGATAAACTATTTCGGCCTCAATGGTGTAGCCCGGGTCGCCGGCACCGAGCATATCGCCGGGAGCGGCGTTTTTCGACTTAGGGTCACCGGTCTGGATCATGAAGTCTTTTATGACGCGGTGGAATAGCACTCCGTCGTAGTATCGGTCGCGCACGAGTTTCACGAAGTTGTCGCGATGCTTGGGAGTGTTGTTATAGAGGGCAACTTCGATGTCGCCTAAGGATGTGGAGATTAGCACACGGGTGCAATTGTCGGTGATTGAAGATGTCATTATAGAGTCGCTTTTGTTGTTGTCGGATGAATTAGTGTCGGAATTGCGTCCGGTCATAGCGCATGATGCAGCAGCAAGCACTGAGAGCATCAAGCTGAATACAATTTTTTTCATAAGAGAAGCGGAGAAAATTCGTTATATTCCTAAAGCCGGGTAAAGGCGCTTGTAGATTCGGCGGAAATTGTCGTCGCGAGCGCTGATTTCGGCGGCATTTTTCTGATAGTCGGGGCCCCAGAGAGCCATAATCAAGTCGGGGAGATAGGCGTGCTCGCGGTCTTTGTCGATAGCGGCTTTCACGAGGGCGTCGATTGCTGAGGCATATTTCACGGGGTCGATGGCGTGGAGGTATCGAGCAGTGCTTGCCACGAACTGACCTTTCTGGTCAACCATAATCATATTATCAACCAATTGCGGCATAATGTCGTCGATAGAGTCGATATTGTTGGCAATATACTCGTAGGTGAGAAGTCCATTGGGGTCTCTGCTGAGTTTCTTCTTCAAATCTTCGTTCATCTTAATCAAATTTTATGAGAATGAAAATGTGCTTCAAAAAAATACTCGGCAAAGATACGATTTTTTATCCATACATTGTTGCTGTTACCGACAATCTTTGCTATATTTGAGGTGATTTTTCAGAAAACCACAAAAAAATATCAAATATGGAAACGCCAAAACAGAATTTTGTGATAACGATAGGCCGACAGTATGGCAGTGGAGGGCGAGAGATAGGACGCCTTGTTGCCGATGCGCTTGGCATAAAATACTACGACAAGGAGCTTCTCACCGAGTCGTCGAAGGCTTCGGGTGTGAAGCCGGAGGTGTTTGAGGCAGCCGATGAGCGAACGCCATCGTTTTTCTCCAATATCTGGTCGTTTAATCTGGGCTTTAATGCGGGGTCGTATCTGCTTGGCAGTACGCCCATCTCAGATGAAAAGATTTATGCTGCGCAGAGCAATGTGATGAAGACGTTGGCGCAAAGTTCGTCGTGCCTGATAGTGGGTCGCAGTGCCGATTATGTGCTTCGGAATCATCCCGGGCTGATAAGCATATTCATACACTCGTCGATTGAAGACCGCATTTTGCGCATCATGAACCGCCGAGGCATCGATTCGGCTGAAAAGGCGCGTGAAATTGCTGAAAAGAAGGATAAGCTTCGTGCGTGCTACTACAATTTCTACACCGACAAGGTGTGGGGCGAGGCGGCAGGTTACGACTTGTCGATCGACTCGTCGAAGCTGCCGGCAGAGGCTGTCGCCGATTTCATAGTGAGCTATGTGAAGGCTCGCTTGGCGCAGATGTGATGTAGCACTCTCCGCCACGATAGCGCAGTGAGAGAATGCCGGCTGCGCACAAGTTGACCACCGATTGCTCGGCGGTGGCGCGTGTGATATGTGCCAAGCGCGAATAATCGTGCAAGGTGACGTCGCCTACGTTTTCGATGTGGGCGATGAGTGTGCGCTCGCTATCGGTCATAGTGAAAATGGTGGGAGATGCAGCATTGCGGTGTTTCCATATCTTCACATGCAGGGCACTTGCCACCACATTCTCATCGGCAACCCGATAGTAGGCCCGCCATCGTGCTTCATCATCTTGAGCCATCACAGGTAGCTCCTTTGCCGGGGCAATATCCACCTTGAGCACCGATTTTCCTTCGACGCGATAGACGGTGCATTTCACTTTTTGTGCCGGTCGGCAATACATCTCGGCGGCTTGCTCAATCATGTAGATTTCTTCATCGCTACGCACGCCGGCAATTTTGCCGTTGTCTTTGACGCCCACAAGCAGGTGCCCGCCCGAATTATTGGCAAATGCTGAGATGCTGCGGGCAATTTTGCGTGCATCTGAAATCTGGAACTTGAAATCCTGGTGCTCGTGCTCTCCCTCTTCGATAAGGTCTTGAATATAGTGTCGGCTCTTAAATTCCCTGTTTTGTAGTGATTCTCCCATTTTAGTGTAGTTGTAGATTGGTGAATAACGCTACAAAATTACCACTTTTTTGGCATAAAACAAAATGAGATGCAATGGCGGGTGCCGGTGCATCTCATTTTGGTGATATCGGTTGGGATGTGCTATTTCACTAAAGGTCGAAGCACTGGAATCAGGGCATCGGCATAATGACGGAAGCCGAGGTCGGTGAGATGAATGCCATCGACGGTTCCTTCGTGGTCGGGGCCGTCGAGGTCTTCATTGGTGACGTAATAAAGGTTGTGGGGATTTTCTTTTTTCAGCAGCTCATAGTTCTTGCGCAGTGCGGCATTCTTCTCGGGCAGATATTTGCCGAAGAATGAGTCGAAACGTGCATAGGGATAGAGGGGGCCTTCTACAATCACGATGGGTACCTCGGGACGAAGAGTGCGGAGAATTTTCACGAAGGAGTAGGTGAGAGTGTCACACATCATCTTTGTGCAGTTGGGCACCGGGTCGATGATGTAGGCGGTGACATCGGGGATTTGAGCCATGGCACGAGCCATGCAGAAGTCCATTTTGCCCTCGCCGCTTATGCCTATGTTCACACACTCGCAGTTGAGTTCGCGCTGAATCATGCTCGTGGATACCATACCGGTGCGAGATGCGCATCCGCCTTGCAGGATGCTTGTGCCATAGAAAATGAGTTTCTTGGCTTTGCGGGGGTTGTCGATTCGAGGTGGTGTGATTTCAGAGTCGGCGTCAACGCCTACTTCGAGCCAGTTGATGCCATCATAGAGAGGGAGGTAAATCATAAATTCACGCATATCGCCGGCAAGGTTTTCTACATACACTTTCTGCTGAATGGAGTCTTTCTTTGAGGGGCGGTTTGTGTTGACATATTGCCACACGCCATCGTCGCTCAGACGGTAGAGGTCGGTGCCTTTCAGCCCGGTGTCGGCCATGTGAGCCATGTGGATGTTCCACAGCAGGTTGTAACGAACTGCGATGCGCTTTGAATTGGAAGCGAAGCGTATTCCTATGCCGCTTGAGCATTGCGAGCGTTCCCACAATGTGGGGCGCACGCTGTCCTTGAGATATTTTGGGATTCGGGTGTAGGGCGTGAGGGTGTTGTCGAAGCCCTTGTTAATCATGCGCAATTCGAGGGCATTGACCCATTTGAGCGGTTTATCTTCTGGATTGGCCGCGTTAGCTGTAGCCGAAGACCATAGAGCTGCTATGAGTGTGACAAGCAGGCTGAGATTGAATGATTTCTTCATAGATGGTAATAGTCGTTTTATGTTAGTTAGTGATGTTGAGTAGCTGATGTGTCATTGCTTGGAGTTGATGATATATACTTCCACACAACGGTTTCGGGCACGGCCGTCGAGAGTGGAGTTGTCAGCGACGGGGTATTGGCTTCCGAGACCTACTGTGTTGAGGAGGTTTGGGTCAAATCCGATTTGGACGAAGTAGTCGCGTACGGTTTCGGCGCGTTCCTCCGAAAGTTCCATGCTATAGTCGCGGCTTTCGGTGTCGTCGGTGCTGCCGTAAATCATGATACCTGCAAAAGGCGTGTCGTGTAGCTCGGCGGCGATGCGGATAATTTCTTTGCATGCACGACCATTGAGGTCGCAACTGCGGGAATTGAAAAGAATTTGGTTGTCGCGGCTGACTTTGGTGTAGTAGAGTCCGGTAGCGCTGTCATAGTAGGACGTGTTTTCACCTTCATCTGTTGAAGATGCTGCTGCTTGTGCTCGTTTCTGGGCTTTTGCAGCTTTCTGGGCTTGTTTTGCATCTTCGTTGGCACCGATTGCGGCTCCGGTGACACCACCCACTGCCATTCCGATGTGAGCTCCGATGTCGGCACCATGGTCACCTCCAAAAGCTGCACCGAGTCCGGCGCCGAGTATAGTGCCTCCTATGGTTCCTGCCACATATCCCTTGTCGGTGTTGCTCAAGAAGTCGCACGAGGATGTGAGCAAACTGATAGCCAAGAGTATTGATAATGTTGATAATGCTCGGGTTTTCATAATGACTGTGTTGTGATTTATTTCCTTAATTGACTGAATGCAGCCGCTAAGGTTTATTTGTGCGATGCAAAAATAATGCAAAAAAAGATATGTTTAAAACATAAGTGAGTTAAACAACGCAAAAAAAGAGCGGCATTGCGCTGTGATTGCGAAATGCCGCCTGATAACGTTGCTAAATCAGATTATTTCAGTGTGCCGTTTTCGGCTTCGCGCACCATTTGCTCATTTGCAGCGATGAAGATTTCAACGCGGCGGTTTTGGGCACGACCCTCGGCTGTTTCGTTTGAAGCTACCGGGCAGTCGTAGGCAAGACCGTTGGTGGTGAGGCGCTTTGAAGGAACGCCCTTGCCGATAAGGAAGTTGGCGACAGCCTGTGCGCGCTCTTTAGAGAGACGCTCGTTGACGGCACGAGAGCCGGTGTTGTCGGTGTGACCGTTGATGGTTACGTCGGTGAGAGGATTCTCAAGAAGTGAAGTTGCAAACTCGCTGAGGGCGTCTTGAGAAGCCTTGCTGAGGTTGCTCTTTCCGGTGCTGAAAAGTATTCCGGCGTCGAAAGTGACCTTGATAGCCTGGAGGTTGTTCTGGTCGGTAACGGTTTCAACTTGCGCGCCTTCGATTTGGGAAAGCTGCTCTTTCTGTTTGTCCATCTTACGTCCGATAATTGCGCCGGTTCCGGCACCAACGGCAGTACCGATAGCAGCACCGATAGCAGCGCCTTTTCCGCCGCCGAAGATAGCTCCGAGTCCGGCACCAACGGCAGCACCGCCGCCTGCTCCGATGGCAGCACCTTTGCCTGTGTTGCTCATATTACACCCTGTGGAGCCCAACAGCAGAACTCCGCACAAAACTACGCTAAAAATCTTTTTCATAATTTTTTTGTTTCTGGTGATATTTTTTGTTTTTCTAAAAATTTGTTTTCTTGATTGCAAAATTACTGAATCTTTGTGAATAAAGCAAGGGAAAGATTGAATAACCATTAAGTGGTGGGAATGATTGTCCAATAAAGTGGCGACAAACGATTGAGAACATTGCTCTTTGGTACTACAACGATTTTGTCGGTATTTTTGTTTAGCCATGCACCCCACCAGCTTTCTAATGTGCCGCTTGTGATGCAGTGGGCAGCTCTCTGCAATAGGTGAAATATGTATTTGTGATGCCGTTGAGGCAGATGAATCCACACTGCATTGACGTTGTCGGGATGTATTATCCATCGCTGTGCGGTTTTGAGGTCGTCGGTGATTATCACAAATAGTGCGTCACCGAGCCATTGTTTCATGCCGGCTATTGCCCAATTGTAGTAGTCGGGGGTGCAGCGACACACTCCGATGTCGGAGGTGGGCACGTGCACGGCTACCACGTTGTCGCCTTGAAGCTTTGATGTGATTGTTGCAAACTCATCGGGAATCATCTTGGGCGAGAGCGTAAAGAAGCTGTTGGCATCATCGCCGAGGCTTTCCACCGGTGTGTAGCTGAAAAAATCTTTGCTCTCGGTGTTGCTATTGCAGCCAATGTATTTGCCGATGCGTTGCGCAAGGGTCATGTGCTTTAGTGGCAGCTTGGGCAATGCCGGGAATGTATTGAAAAGAGATTGGTCGGGTACGATGGCACCAATGTTTTCACCTTTCTTGCTCAATGACAATGCAAGGGCATATCTAAGCATTTGTTCGCCAAGAGAACCATCTATTTTAATCCAGTTCATAATTTAATTTTGGTATATTCGATTGCAAAAGTAGTGCATTTTGTGAATTATTTATTAATTTTGCGGGCAGAATTGTGAACAAATAATAAGATTAATATAATTAAGGATATGAAATTTCAAAAATTACTTGCTTTTTGCTTGGTAACCGTAGCTTTGCCTATGATGGCGGCTGATGACGGTGTGGTTGATCCCGATAGCACGGGATTTAAGTTTACTGATGTGAAAGTGGTGAAATGCACTTCGGTGAAAGATCAGAACAAATCGGGAACATGCTGGTGCTTCTCGGGTAATTCCTTCTTTGAGAATGAAATTTTGCGATCTACGGGCAAGGAGGTCGATCTGTCGGAGATGTATGTAGTGCGCAAGTGTTATGAGGATAAGGCACGCAAGTTCTTGCGTATGTATGGATCTATAGTTTTTGCTGAGGGTGGTGGCTTGCTCGATGTAGAGTATGTTATGAGCCGCTATGGAGCGATGCCCGAGGATGCTTATTCGGGACTAAACTATGGAGAGGAGAAACATAACCACAAGGAGCTTGCAAAGGTGCTTCGTGCCTACATGGATGCCATTGTGAGTGTGCCCAACAAGAAACTCTCCACTGCATGGTTTGAGGGATATATGGGTATTCTGGATGCCTATTTCGGCAAATTGCCCGAAACATTCAAGGTCGATGGAAAGACATACGACGCACAAAGCTATGCTGAGTCGCTTAAGCTCAATCTTGATGACTACATGGCATTTACATCGTTTACTCATCACCCGTTCTATAAGCCGTTTGCCCTCGAGGTAGCCGACAACTGGCTATGGGGTGCTTATGAGAATGTGGAGCTCGATGAGCTCCAGGCTATTGTGGATAATGCTCTTGAGAACGGTTATTCGGTGGCATGGGCTGCCGATGTGAGCGAAAAGGGATTCAAGTGGCGCAAGGGATATGCCATCTTGCCGAAGGCGCGTGGCGAGAAAGATCTCGACGGAACAGAGTTGTCGCGCTGGGTGAAGGTGTCGGATTCGGAGCGTGAGCGTATGCAATATGACATTAAGGGTCCGGTAGAGGAAATCAAGGTGACGCAGGAATTGCGACAGCAGATGTTTGACAACCAGGAAACAACCGATGACCATGGAATGGTGATTGTGGGCAAAGCCGTCGATCAAAAGGGTAATAAATATTATAAAGTGAAAAACTCCTGGGATACCAACCAAATTTATGGTGGATATTTCTATGTGTCGATGCCTTATTTCCTTGCAAAGACTATGGGAATCTACGTTAATCGCGCTGCAGTGCCCGCAGCAATACTTTCAAAGTTGAAATAAATAGTTGTACGGCTAACAGCCACATTACTATAATACACCCCTGCTACAGCTTTTTTTTGTGGCAGGGGTGTGTTGTGCAGGAAAGGAGTGTGCGCTGCAGCGATTTCTCAATGAGGCTCGATGGAGAGAAGATGGGGCTGTGTGGCTTCGTCGAACCGGTCGGACGGAATGGAGGAGGGGTGAAGAAGATGTGGTGGGGGTG
>JBJFEF010000097.1:0-2494 GCA_051890435.1 Muribaculaceae bacterium | reverse complement strand
AGCGCATCAACAAGGTGCAGGGTCAGCCATTCTTGGTGCAGGAAATTATCGATGGTGTAACTAAAATTATGGAGGCTTGATAAGGATTATTATGGAAGAAATGAAATACTGTGCTGCCGACTATAAGAGCGACCAATATGTGCGCTGGTGCCCGGGTTGTGGCGACCACGCCGTGCTCAACGTGCTTCACAAGGCTATGGCAGAACTTGGCGTGGCTCCCCACGATACTGCCGTGATTTCGGGTATCGGCTGTAGCTCCCGACTCCCTTACTACATGAACACCTATGGCTTCCACACCATTCACGGCCGTGGCGGTGCTGTGGCTACCGGCTTCAAGGTGGCTAACCCCAAGATGACCGTGTGGCAAGTGTGTGGCGACGGCGACGGCCTCGCCATCGGCGGAAACCACTTCATTCACGAGGTGCGCCGCAACGTGGATCTCAACCTGCTCATGCTCAACAACAAAATCTACGGACTCACCAAGGGTCAGTATTCGCCCACCAGCGATCGCGGATTTGTGAGCAAATCGTCGCCCTACGGCACCACCGAGGATCCGTTTATCCCGGCTGAGCTCGTGTTTGGCGCCCGCGGCACTTTCTTTGCCCGCAGCATCGATGTGGAGCTGAAGATTTCGCAGGAGGTGATGGTGGCTGCTGCCAAGCACAAAGGTTGCTCGGTGGTGGAGATTCTGCAAAATTGCGTAATCTTCAACAACGGCATCCATAACTATATCACCGACCGCGCTACCCGCGCCGACCGCACCATACACCTTGTGCACGGCGAGAAGATGCTCTTTGGTGCCGATATGAACAAGGGAATTGTGCAAGACGGCTTCGGACTGAAGGCTGTCACCCTGGGTGAAGATGGCTACACCATCGACGATGTGCTCGTGCACGACGCTCACTGCCAGCACAACTTCCTGCACCAGCAGCTTGCCATGATGGACGGCCACGAATTGCCGCTCGCCATTGGCGTGATTCGCGATGTTGAGGCTCTAACCTACGACCAGGAGGTCGCTAATCAGGTGGCTGAGGTGCGCGCCAAGAAGGGACTGAAGTCGCTTCGCGACCTCGTTCTTGCAGGTGAAACCTGGGAAGTGAAATAAGCCGACTTCAGGTCGATAAAAAAATACCGATACAAAAGGATGCGAGTCTCGCATCCTTTTGTTCTCTCTACCCAATGGGCAGGCGACAAAGCAAGTGGTAAAAATGTGTTAAATAGTGGTATATTCAGCGGATTGATTGTTCCAAATGTAACATAGGCTTTTGGTTTTGCACAATCTTATATTAAATTTGTAGTCAATTTAAGAAATTTATCGACTTATGACCCACAAAAATACGTTGAAAGAAAAGGGATATTCAATTTCGCAGTCAAGCCTTAGTGACTGGGAGAAAGACACATTCACTGCAATCAATGGCAGCACTTTCCTCTTTTGCATAGCAGGTAATGCTACAGTAGAGGTGAACATGATAGAATATACGCTGCGATGCAACAGCTTTATCACCATTCCCAACGACTCGCTCGTGAAGCTTACATCGCGTTCCGACGACTTCAGCACCATACGTCTTTCCTACTCTCAGGATGCCGGTCTTACGGCTGCGATTGGCATGAATATGGACACAATGCAGAACATCTTCCTTTATCCATACACGCATCTGACTAATGAGAATGAGATTTCGATGTTCTTGAATATTCTCAAGGCTCTCGACGACTATACTCGTATGCCCAACTTTGTGCATCACAGCGACTTTGCTTTCGGCATGATTCGTTGCCTCTTTCTCGCCATTGCCGATGTGAGCGCGGCGGCTCGCAACGAGAGCATTCAATCGACTGTGTTCACCTCAGCCGACTCCTATTTCCTCAATTTCATAAAGCTGCTCAACAAGCACTGTTGCCAGCAGCACGATGTGGCTTTCTATGCCGACAAGCTGAGCATTACCCCGAAGTATCTCAACGAGATTGCCCGCAAAACTGCCAACCGCACCGCTAAGGATATTATCTCGAAGTTTATTGTGGCACGCATAAAGCGTGAATTGCTCCTATCGGGCAACTCGGTGCAGCGCATTGCCTACGACTTCAACTTCTGCGACCAGTCGAGCCTTGGCAAATTCTTCAAGAAGGCAACGGGAATGTCGCCTGTGGCTTTCCGCCACTCTCACCAGTAATCTATTCTTTAATAACAATTACTTAAAATAACAAAATCATTTATTATGGACGCAGCTACAATCATTGGCTACGCAGCTACCGTGACTCTCCTTCTGGGCTATTTGCCACAAACTATCCGCACCATTCGCACCCGCTCAACCGACGATATCGCCCTTGGCACTTTCTCGATGATGGGCTTGGGCGCACTGCTTTTTGCCATTCAGGGCGCCATGACGGGCAATATGCCGCTGTTGGTGGCTAATATTTTCAGCACCACCATGAGCTCAATAATCTTCGGCATCAAAATCTATAACGACTATTTTAAGGGCAAAGGGAAGAGGTGAGAGGT
>JBJFEF010000096.1:0-2497 GCA_051890435.1 Muribaculaceae bacterium | reverse complement strand
TGTCGGTCTTGAAGTGGAAATAGGTGTTGTCCTTGGTTTCAAGGCGGGCATCACGTGGGGGCAGTTGCTTTGCAGCTTCGGCATAGGTATCGACCTCGAAGTTGAGGCAGCACTTGAGCTTTGCGCACTGTCCGGCGAGCTTCTGCGGATTGAGCGAGATGTCTTGGAAACGTGCGGCGCTTGTAGCCACCGACACGAAATTCGACATCCAGCTTGAGCAGCAAAGCGGGCGGCCACAGGGACCGATACCGCCAATGCGACCGGCTTCTTGTCGGGCACCGATTTGCTTCATTTCGATTCTCACCTTGAAAGCGTCGGCAAGCACCTTGATGAGCTGGCGGAAATCGACGCGGTCGTCGGCAATGTAGTAGAAAATCGCCTTGTTGCCGTCGCCCTGATATTCCACATCGCCAATTTTCATGTTGAGGTTTAGCGAAGCGGCAATCTGTCGGGAACGAATCATGGTGTCGGTCTCCTTCTTCTTTGCCTCCTCATAGCGCTCAATGTCGCTTGGCTTTGCTTTGCGGAATACGCGCAGAATTTCCACGTCGGGGCGCAGATTGGCGCGTTTCATTTGCAGCTGCACCAGTTTGCCGGTCATAGCCACCACGCCGATGTCGTGTCCAGGATTAGCCTCCACAGCCACCATATCGCCTGGGGCGAGGTCGAGGTGCTGTGAGTTGCGGTAGAAACCCTTACGGGTGTTCTTGAAGTGCACCTCCACGATGTCGAAGTCGTTGAGACCACCGGGCACATCGTCAAGCCAGTTGAAGCTCTGCAATTTACAGCGCGGGCAGCACCCTTTTTTGTTGTTATTGCTATCCATCGCGATAAATTACTTTAGTTATTTGGCAAAGCTGACGGCACGTGTTTCGCGGATAACGGTGATGCGCACCTGTCCGGGATAAGTCATTTCGTCTTGAATCTTCTTGGCGATTTCAGCCGACAGACGTTCGGTCTCGGCATCGTCGATCTTGTCGGCACCCACAATCACGCGGAGTTCGCGTCCGGCTTGGATAGCGTAGGTCTTCACTACGCCGGGATAGGAGAGTGCGAGCTGCTCAAGGTCGTTGAGGCGCTTGATGTAGGCCTCGACAGCCTCGCGGCGGGCACCCGGGCGAGCACCCGAGATGGCGTCGCACACTTGCACGATGGGGGCGAAGAGGCTTGTAGCCTCCACCTCGTCGTGGTGAGCACCGATGGCGTTGCAGATGTCGGGTTTCTCCTTATATTTTTCGGCGAGTTTCATGCCGAGCATTGCGTGTGGCAATTCAGGCTCTTCGTCGGGCACTTTGCCAATATCGTGGAGCAATCCGGCACGGCGTGCCTTCTTTGGGTTCAAGCCCAGCTCTGATGCCATGATGGCACACAGATTGGCTGTTTCGCGAGAGTGCTGGAGCAGGTTCTGACCGTAGCTTGAGCGATATTTCATCTTTCCTACGAGGCGAACGAGCTCGGGGTGCAAGCCGTGGATACCGAGGTCGATGGCAGTGCGCTTACCGGTCTCGATGATTTCCTCCTCCACTTGCTTACGCACTTTTGCAACCACCTCTTCGATGCGGGCGGGGTGTATGCGGCCGTCGGCAACGAGCTGGTGCAGGGCGAGACGTGCAATCTCGCGGCGCACGGGGTCGAAGCCTGAGAGGACGATAGCCTCGGGGGTGTCGTCAACGATAATTTCGATGCCGGTAGCAGCCTCAAGTGCGCGAATGTTGCGACCCTCGCGACCGATGATGCGGCCCTTGATTTCGTCGCTGTCGATGTGGAACACTGTCACTGCATTCTCGATGGCAGTTTCGGTGGCTACACGCTGAATCGACTGCACTACAATGCGCTTAGCTTCCTTGTTGGCGGTGAGCTTGGCTTCGTCCATGATGTCGTTGATGTAGCTTGCAGCGGCGGTCTTGGCTTCGTCTTTGAGTGACTCGATGAGTTTCTCCTTGGCTTCCTCAGCCGAGATACCTGCCACATGCTCGAGAGTGTCCTGGATGTTGCGCTTCAGCTTCTCGATTTCGTCCTTCTTCTGGTCGAGCAAAGCCTGCTGGTTTTCAAGATTGATCTTGAACGTTTCGTTCTCGTTCTTCTTGCGTTGAACTTCCGACTGCATCTGGTTGAGCTGCAACTCGCGCTGTTTCTGCTTAGCCTCAGCCTGTTGCACCTTTGCAAGGCGGCTATTGGCTTGGCGCTCAGCCTCAGTCTTAATCTTCATTTCAGCTTCCTTGGCTTCAATGATTTTCTCATTCTTTATCTTTTCGGCCTGCAACTTGGCGTCGTCGATGATGCCGTTGCCGCGGGCTTTAGATATCATACGGGTCACGATTAGCGTAGCAATGACGCCAAGAGCAAGTGCCCCGATTCCGGTTAAAATGTATTCAATCATTTAATTAAGTAATAAAAAAATTATATAAAAAAATTGCGCCGATGTGCTCACGTGCGATAGTGAAAGTCGCACGAGAAATACACTGTCGGTGCAATGACTGTAACTAAAAAATATTTT
>JBJFEF010000095.1:0-2498 GCA_051890435.1 Muribaculaceae bacterium | reverse complement strand
GCTGGTGCAGATTGCGGTAGGTGTCCCACAGCGAGAACACCGTGTAGCGGTTGCCGGCGGTGCGCTTCACGCCACTGCCTTCCATGCCCGGATATTCGCCATTCACATCCTGGAGGATGCTCGGGTGAATGAGGGTGTGATAGAGTGCGGTGTAGAACACCTCCTTCTGCTCATCGGTGCCGCCCTCCACGGTGATTCGGCTGAGATCGTCGTTCCAGCGGTTGCGGGCGTCGGCGCGGAGAGCGTCGAAAGAGGCACCTGCGGGCTGCTCGGCGTCGAGGTTGCGGCGGGCATTCTCCTCGCTCACCATCGACACACCCACCATCACCTCAACCGGCTCGGATGAGGCATCGTCGTAGGAATACCACACGCCGGTGTCGTCGCCCGAAATCACGCCGACGCCCGGTGCGGGATAGAGTTTGTATTTGGCATCATCGACGTCCCACTCAGCCTCCACGCCCTTTTTGGGACGCTGAAACTTCCAGAAGCCCTGCTTGGCAGGCTTGCGGCTCACACGCATCACAAAGTAGATGGGGAACACCGCCTGCGGATTGTAGCAGAAAGTGCCGAGGAGTTTGCAGCCAGCCACTTCGGTGTCGCTGATGCGGTGCACCGTAGCTCCCGACTCGTTGGTGAGGCCTTCGCCCAGATTGAGCAGAATGTTGCCCTTTCCCTTTGGGAAGGAGAAACGCAGGCGGCCGGAGCGCAGCGTGGCAGTGGCCTCGGCAAGAATGTCGTACTTTGAGAGGCGCACGGAGTAGTAGCCCGGCGAGGCGTGCTCATCGGAGTAGGTGGTGCCATAGTGGTGATAATCCACATTGAGGTCGCCGGAGGTAGCCATCACGAGCAGCGAACTCAGCTCGGGGCAGCCCACACCACTGAGATTCACGTGAGAGAAGCCGGTGAGAAACGAGTTGGTGATGTCGTAGGGCGTTGACCACCAGCGCGAGTCCTTGTCGTAGCGGTTGAGGTCGGAACCCATCACATTGAAAGGCGACACCGACATCAACCCGTTGGGCAACACGGCACCGGGATTGCAAGTGCCGAAGTTGGTGGTGCCGATGAAAGGATTTACCCAATCAACAGGATCCTTTGCGAGCATAGAGCCGGAAAGAAGCAATGCTATTGCAGCAAGTGAAAAAATGCGTCTCATTGTGTGATGTTATTTCATAAAGTTGGTGGGAGTGGCGGTCATCACATACTCAAAAGTGGCGCCGTCGGCAATATCGCTGTGGTTGAAGAAAGGCTCGGTGAGCTGCTTTCCGTTGAGAGTGACACTCTCGATATACTTGTTGTCCTTCGAGAAGTTCTTCACATTGATTTCAATCTTCTTGCCATTGCTCATGTTCACCGTGATGTGGCTGAACCAAGGGCGGCCAATCGACCACACAGGGATGCCCGGGCACACCTGATAGAAACCCATGGCGTTGAGCAGATACCAAGCCGACATTTGTCCGCAGTCTTCATTGCCGCTGAGACCATCCACATCGTCGCGATATTGCTCCTTGAGCACTTGGTCGATAAGCTCCTGAGTGCGGTCGGCACGACCGGCATAGTTGTAGAGGTGGATGATGTGGTGCGAAGGCTCGTTGCCGTGAGCATACTGCCCGATGAGGCCCGAAATGTCGGCTGAAACGAGCGAGCCTTCGAGAGCCGAGTCGGCAACGAAGAGGGAGTCGAGACGGGCGGCAAATTTCTCCTTTCCACCCATCAGCTGCATGAGAGCATCGACATTGTGAGGCACATACCACGACCATTGCCAAGCAGTGCCTTCGCAGTAGTCGTCGCCGCGGTGGTTGGAAGCACGTGGATTGAAAGGCTCGTGCCAGCAGCCCTTCTCGTCCTTGCCACGCATGAATAGGGTGGCGGTGTCGAAGTAGTGTCGGAAAGCCTCGCCCTTTGCCGAATATTCCACAAAGCCGGCAGAGTCGCCGGCAGCCTTTGCGAGCTGCGCGATGCACCAGTCGTTGTAGGCATATTCCAAGCCCTTAGCAACCGATTCCCACTCCTTGTCCCAGGGGATGTAGCCGAGAGTGTTCTTGTAGAATTTTGATTTCTGCACCAGGGCGCGGCGCACCAGGTCGGGGGTGCGGATTCCGGTGGTGTCATAAACCGACGAGCGGCAACCAGCCTTGTAGGCGAGGTTGAGGTCGAAATCAGCCTGATTTTTGCAGAGAGCATCAGCCATGAGCGAAACGGCGTGGTAGCCGGTCATTGTGGCGGTGTAGTTACCAGCCAGCTCCCACATAGGCAGCAAGCCGCCTTCCTGATATTTCAAGAGGAGAGAATTGATGAAATCGTTGTTGAGCTTGGGGTCGATGATGGTGTAGAGCGGGTGCAATGCTCGATAGGTGTCCCAAAGCGAGAAGATGGTGTAAACCGGCTTCTCCACGCTGCCCCGGTGAGCCTCAAGATCCATGCCGAGGTAACGGCCGTCGGCATCGGTGAAGAGGTTGGGGCTGATAGCAGTGTGATAGAGAGCGGTGTAGAAGATGCGC
>JBJFEF010000094.1:0-2505 GCA_051890435.1 Muribaculaceae bacterium | reverse complement strand
ACACCGATAATGACCGTCAGGAAAACTGCTTTACTTCTAATTTTCTCTAAAGCTGCCATTTAAGTATTTAAGTTTTTATTATTTTCCTATTATTTCACTATTGCCTTCAATCAACAAAGAAAATGAAGACCTCAGCTTCCCACATCTGCTTATATGCCTGCATAAAGCGAGATATTCTCTTTTTGATGAAAATCAAGCACGCAAAGATACCACTTTTTGTTTTTACTCACAAATTTTTATGTCATTTTCACAGCTTACAACCCCATTTTCCTCCAAATCTGCCCCAAAATTCTTAAAACCTCACTCTTTTCTCTCCTCTTTTGTGCTTTTTTTGGCTATCAACCATGCTTTTGCCCGTTAATGCTTTTGCAGTTTCACGAATTATGTGTAAGTTTGCGCAATCGTTTCCACGCCGAGTCTTTGGCGCGGATTTTAAGGTATGTCTCATTATGGTTTATAAGTACGATTATCTCGTAATAGGTTCGGGCATCGCAGGCATGAGTTTTGCCTTGAAGGTTGCCCACAGCGGCAAAGTCGCTTTAGTTTGCAAGACCTCACTCGAAGAGGCCAACACCTACTTCGCCCAAGGTGGCGTAGCATCAGTAACCAATACCCTCGTTGATAACTTCGACAAGCACATTCACGACACCATGGTGGCGGGCGACTGGCTCAGCGACCCCGTGGCTGTGGAGAAAGTGGTGCGCGAAGCTCCCGGGCAAATCCGGGCTCTTATCAACTGGGGCGTGGATTTCGACAAAAAAGAGAACGGCGAGTTCGACCTGCACCGCGAAGGCGGACACTCCGAGTTCCGAATCCTTCATCACAAGGACAACACCGGAGCCGAAATCCAGGAGAGCCTCATCAAGGCGGTGAAGCAGCACCCAAATATCGACGTGTTTGAAAACCGTTTCGCCGTGGAAATCTGCACCCAGCACCATCTGGGAAAGGTGGTAACACGTCGCACCCCCGACATCACTTGCTACGGTGCCTACATCCTCAATCCCGAAACCGAAACCGTCGATACGTTCCTCTCGCGAATCACATTGATGGCTACCGGTGGCGTAGGTGCCGTGTATCGCACCACCACCAATCCGCTCGTAGCCACCGGCGACGGCATCGCTATGGTTTATCGCGCTAAGGGAACGGTGAAGGATATGGAATTCATCCAGTTCCACCCCACTGCCCTCTATCACCCCGGCGACCGCCCTTCATTCCTCATCACTGAGGCAATGCGCGGCTACGGAGGCGTGCTACGCACTCTCGACGGCAAAGAATTTATGCAGAAATACGACCCGCGCCTCTCGCTCGCACCTCGCGACATCGTGGCACGAGCCATCGACAACGAGATGAAAATGCGCGGCGAAGACCATGTGTATCTCGACGTCACACACAAAGACCCCGAAGAGACCAAGAAGCATTTCCCCAACATCTATCAGAAATGCCTCAGCCTGGGAATCGACATCACCAAGGACTACATCCCCGTCGCTTCCGCCGCTCACTACCTCTGCGGCGGCATTAAGGTCGATACCAATGCCTGCTCTTCCATTCAGCGCCTTTATGCCGTGGGCGAATGTTCGTGCACCGGTCTGCACGGCGGTAACCGTCTGGCTTCAAACTCGCTCATCGAGGCTGTCGTCTATGCCGATGCTGCCGCAAAGCACAGCATAGAGCACATCGACCAATACTCATTCCGCGAAGACATCCCCGAGTGGGACGACAAGGGCACTCAGCACACCGAGGAAATGGTACTCATCACACAAAGCGCCAAGGAAGTGGGCGAAATCATGGGCACCTACGTGGGAATCGTGCGAAGCAACCTGCG
The DNA here is from genome assembly GCA_051890435.1 of Muribaculaceae bacterium. GTDB lineage: Bacteria > Bacteroidota > Bacteroidia > Bacteroidales > Muribaculaceae > CALZFJ01. Next base: position 683 of record JBJFEF010000094.1, on the reverse strand, counting down.
CCTGCACCGCGCCTGGAACCGCCTCGACATCCTCTACGAGGAGACCGAAAAGCTATTCAAGACGAGCAAAGTGAGTCGGAAAATTTGCGAACTGCGCAACATCATCAATGTGGGCTATCTCATCATGCGTCAGGCAATGGAGCGCCACGAGTCACGTGGCTTGCACTACACCATCGACTACCCGCCCACAAAGCACGACACCCCCACCGAGCAGTAACCCCGCCATCCGGAAATTTTTGATAAAGTCCAAAAAATAACAGAAAAAGTTCTCGAATATGAGAACTTTTTCTTAACTTTGTAGCAACAACTGATTTCATGAAACTTTTAAAATACAAATTGTTAAAGGATTTCTGGAAAAAGCACTCCGATGCTGAGACTCCATTGAATAGGTGGGCAGAATTTGTTGAAAGCAGTGATTGGAAAAACCATACCGACTTAAAAGAGGCATTCCCTTCGGCTGATTATGTGGGCAACAACCGGTATGTTTTCAATATCTCGGGCAATAAATACAGGCTCATAACAGTAGTTGTATTTTTTGATGGTATCATGCAAATCCGATTTGTCGGCACACATGCTGAGTATAGTAAAATTAAGGACATAAAAACTATATAGTATGAAAATCAAAGACGAAATGACATATAATGAAGTTGACGCCCGCATGGAGGAATTACTTGCCAAGGGTG
>JBJFEF010000093.1:4320-9252 GCA_051890435.1 Muribaculaceae bacterium | reverse complement strand
AGAATTTTCTGAGAATATTACTTATGCAACAGTAGTGAAGGCATCAGATTGCTACTATGCAACATTCACTCACAATGGTGTAGAGCAGAATGACTATGGCTATGGAGTAAGCCTCTATAACCTCAAGCAGGATGATGAGATCGTAATCAGCGTTAAGCCTATCGTACGCGACAAGTCATTTGTTTACTATGTTGATAACATGGACGTTTGCACATGGTATCACAATGTACAGCGTGCCGACCGCTCATACGTTAACATCGTGAACGGTTACAACGTAGTTCCGTTCTTTGATGGTGACAACGACTTCACAATTGGTTGGGCAGGTTATGGCACAGTATTCAACCTCTATCAGAATGGTGAGAAGGTAGCTCCTGCATATGAGGGTGGAAGCTATGCAACTTTGACAGTTGCTGATGGCGACGTACTCAAGGCATACACAACTGAGGTACCTGAGACTTACACTATCGAGTTTGAGGTAGTAGGTGACAATGCAGAGGGCATCACAATCACTAAGGACTATGTTTCAGTTGTAGCAGATTGGCAGAATGGCTTGACCGACTTTGCCGGCACACCTATTAAGATTGAAGGTGCACTTGCACTCGATGAGTATGGATATCGCTTCGATATGGATGCTGAAGGTGCATTCAACCTCGTACTCGACCGCGACTATCACATCGTGCTCGACGCAACAACAGGTGCTGAGCTCGTAGGTGCTAACGCTAAGAAGTTCGACGGCAAGGTTTACAATGCACAGGGTATGCTCATCATGGAGAATGCTACTGCTGAGCAAATCAATGCACTTGCTCCGGGTCTCTACATCATCAACGGTGTAAAGCGCGTGATTCGCAAGTAATAAAAAAGATGTTTTCGACACCTTCGCAGCCACCCACGAAGTGGCAAGAAAGGTGAATGAAGAATAGACTAAGATTTCAGTTGTCGGGATGCTAACCTTAAATGTTTGCCCACCGGCAACTGAAATTTTTTTTGGCAAAAATTAGCGATTTTGCTTTGGCCTATGGTTCTTTACAGCTTGGAAGTGAGCTGAAAAGATCAAACTGACAAAGAAACTTTTTCATAAAAAAACGGCATAAAGAGAGGACATAGGAAATTCTCAAAGAATAAACTAATTGCACCACTTGGTGTGCATTAGCCATTATATAAACGACCAAAAACAATGATGATACGGAAACGATTTAGCACTCTTTTCATTGTGGCTGCTCTTGCAGGAGCCACGATTGGTGCACAGTCGAAACTCGACTTGCAAAGCCGCTCGATACTGCGAAACGAGCGCAACACCATTGCCAAAATGCGCGTAGATTCACGCACAAAGGCACTCACGAAGGTTGCCGACCGGCCTTCGAGCCATATTGCAGGATTTGTTATGCTCAACGATGGCGAAACAGCCGATTGCCTCACATGCGAGGGCGTGGAGGTGCTCTCGGTGCGTGGCAACATTGCGCTTTGCGCCCTGCCCATAGCCGAAGTGGAGCGTGTTGCTGAGCTGCCCCAAGTGAAACGTGTGGAGCTGAGCCGCGAGGCACAGCCCATGATGGACAAGGTGCGTGCAATCACAGGAGCCGACAAAATCCATGCCGGCACCGACTTGACCCGGGCATACACCGGCAATGGCGTGGTGGCAGGAATTGTGGATGGCGGACTCGATCCCAACCACATCAACTTCAAGAAAGCCGACGGCTCGCACCGCATCTCTTATCTCACACACATCTACACCACCAGCACCAACCAGCAGGGCTATAAGATTGATGAATACTACACTCCCGAGAAACTGTCGGCATTTACTACCGACACCGAGGAGTCGTTCCACGGCACTCACACGCTCGGCATCATGGCAGGAGGCTACAAAGGAAATCTCACCCTTGCCCAAGAGAAAAATGCGTGGACAGCCGATGTGGTGGAAGCGCCCAATCCCTATTATGGCATGGCACCCGATGCCGACATTGTGGCATCGTGCGGAACACTTGCCGACGTGTTTATCGCCTATGGAATTGAAGGTGTGCTCGATTATCGCTACTACAACAACAAGCCGGCGGTAATCAACCTCTCGCTCGGCAACAACACCGGACCACACGATGGCTCAAGCATCATTTGCCAATATCTCACCGAGGCTGCCAAGGAGGCCATCATCTGCATTGCAGCCGGAAACTCGGGCGACAACAACATAGTGTTGAGCAAAAACTTCACTGCCGACGACAAGCAGACGAAGACCTTTGTGAGTAGCATATCGGACGTGCAGGGCTATTACAACCTGCGCTACGGACAGGTGTATGCCTACAGCGCCGACGCATCAGAGTTTACCATCAAGGCGGTAATCTACAACAAGAAGCGCGGCACCACCACCTTTGAGCTGCCCATCAGTTCAAGCACCGATGGCGTATCGACCTATTACTCATCGCCCGACTATGCACAAGACGGCGACAAGAGCCATGTGAACTTCACCAAGGCATTCGACGGCTATGTGGGAATGGGTTCGATGTACGATGAAGACAACGGCCGCTACTATGTGCTTATCGACTACATGCTCAGCGACAACCAGACCAGCAATGCCGACGGCAACTATGTGTTTGGAATAGTGGTAGAGGGCGCCGACGGACAGCGCGTGGATTGCTACTGCGACGGCGCGTTCTCGGGCTTCTCAAGCTTCGACATAGCAGGCTGGGACGAGGGCACTGCCGACGGCTCGGTGAGCAACATGGCAACTGCCAATGACGTGATTGTGGTGGGAGCTTACAACTGCCGCGACTCGTGGCCATCGCTCGACGGACACATGTATAGCTACCAGGGACACTATCCCGAGGGACAGATTTCGGAATATTCATCATTTGGCACACTTATCGACGGACGCCAACTGCCGCATGTGTGCGCCCCCGGAACCACGATAATTTCTTCAGCCAACCTTTACTACTGCGAAGACCCCAATTATGTGATGACCGATGGCGAATTTCAAGCCCGACTCAGCGGCAGCGACCGCAACCATCACTGGTTTCAGTCGCTCGGAACATCAATGGCGTGCCCGGTGGTGGCAGGCGGTATAGCCCTGTGGCTTGAAGCCGACCCCACACTCGATGTGCACGATGTGAAGGACATCATCGCCACCACATCGGTGAAAGACGATGCCGTGCTTGCCGGAAACCAGGTGCAGTGGGGAGCAGGCAAATTTGATGCCTATGCCGGACTTAAAGAGGTGCTTCGCCGCTGCGGCGGTGTGAACGATGCAAAGCTCAATAACGACCGCATGATTGTGACAAGCGAGAACGGCAACCGCTTCAGCGCCTTTGAGGCAGGAGCACGTGCCATTGATGCCGCCATCTACTCGGTGAGCGGACAGAAGGTGCTCACAGCGCGTGCCGAGGGTGATGAAATCACCGTAGATGCATCGGGGCTTACCCCCGGTTGCTACATCATGAAGGTGAACAACCACTCGCAGAAAATAATCGTGAAATAATAACCAAATAATACTTATTAATAGAAAATGAGAAGACTATTCAACAGCTATGTGATGACGATGCTTGCCATGGTGCTCGGTTTTGGTTTCACAGCCAAGGCGCAGAGCAGCAATGAGCCTGCAATCGTGATTCACACCAATGCTTATGCCAATGATGGCGAAATCAATGAATTTACACTCATGATTGGTGCCAACACTGCAGGACAATATGTGGATGTTGACTGCGGATTTGGAAAAGTGGAATATGAGCTATTGCTTGCCGCCTACGACAGCGAGAATGCCGGGCTGCAAGGCACTGCAATCCCCTGCAAGGTGTCGCCCGAGGGCATTGTGAAGATTTATTGCGACGACCCCGGAGTGATTGACTACTTCAATGGCGACGGCTGCTCAATCACGCAAATCGACTTTGCCAGCTGTCCCAATCTGGGCGTGCTGAGCCTTAACCACAACGAGCTGAAGAGCCTTGACCTCACTCCCAACACCAACCTCAAGGCTATCTACATCAGCGACAACGAGTTCACCGAGGCTACTCCGCTGGTGATTGGAGCCAACAAGCCCAATCTCACCATTCTTGAGCTTAGCATCATCAAGTATATGGACCCGAATTTCAACATTTCGGATTATCCCAACCTGATGTCGGTGGATTTCTATCACAATGAGGGAATCACCAGCCTCGACCCGACAGGTTGCCCCAAGCTGCTTCGCATTTCAGCCGACTTGACCCACATCCAGAGCATCGACGTGAGCCAAAATCCCGAGCTGCTCATCCTCAATGTGAGCGACACAGGCGTGAAAGAGCTTGACCTGAGCAACAACACCAAGCTGCAGCAGCTCTATTGCTCGCACGAGAGCGGCTCGTTCTATGGCGATGTGAAAATCAACACACTCGACCTGAGCCACAATCCCGACTTGGTGTATCTCTTCTGCTCGAGCAACAACCTCACTTCGCTCGATGTGACCGGTTGTGCCAACCTGGAGAAGATTTATGCCTACAACAACTATCTCACTTCGCTCGACCTCACGCAAAACCCGTCGCTGTGGACTGTGAAGATACAGAAAAACTGCATGGACTTTGCCACACTGCCTTTCGACCCCGGAACATGGGACGAGTATGAATATGACCAGCGTCCGATGCCGGTGGCAAAATCTTATCCCGTAGATGCCCAAATCGACCTCAGCAGCCGCGTAATCCGCGACGACCTCCCCACCTATTGCGCGCTCTATTCGGTGTCGGCCGACAATCCGACAGCCTATACAGCCCTCGATGAGAGCTACTACAGCTACGACAATGGCGTGATTACACTCAAGCAGGAGGTTCCCGACAGCCTTATGCTCTCGTTCACCAACGATGAGTTCCCTAACATAGCACTCGTTACCACCAAATTCATGGTGAAGAGCGCAAGCGAATATGGAAAGCCCAGCCAGCGCATCAGCTTCTCGCCGGCAGCCACTCCCGGAGCCACCATCAG
>JBJFEF010000093.1:0-4220 GCA_051890435.1 Muribaculaceae bacterium | reverse complement strand
ACATTCAAGCTCACCGGCTTGAACGAATACTTCAACAAGAACTTCCTCACCGACCTCAACCTGAGCAACAACAAGATTGCCGACATCGAGTTTACGTCGCTTGCAATGCTGCGCCGCGTGAACTTGAGCGGTAACCAACTTGAGGCTGTTGATTTCTCAGATGCCGACTACATCGAGGAGCTCAACATTGCCAACAACCTCTTCACCGAGGTGAACGTGCTGCACTGCACCGCGCTCAAGAGCCTTAATTTTGCCGGAAACAAGGTGACCAGCTGGATTGAGCCGGAGGAAAACAACATCGAAGTGCTCGACCTGAGCAACAACAGCTTCACCCTCGGCACTCTGCCTGTACGCAGCGCACTGCTCAGCGAAGAAAACTACACCTATGCTCCGCAGAACGTGCAGTTGATAGCAACTGAAGGTCCGTGTGCCGACCTCACCGCCCATGTGCGCGACATCGACGGACAGAACACCGTGTTCACATGGAAGGACACCGACGGAAACACCCTCACCGAGGGCACTGACTATACAATTGAGGCAGGCTACACACGCTTCCTCGACCCCGTGGTGGGCAAGAAGCTCCACTGCGAGATGTCGCATCCCTATTTCCCCGACTTTGCCGGTGAAAACGTGTATGCCACCACAGTGATAGAGGCAGCCGAGATGCCTACGCATAAAGTAGCATCGTTCACTACCACTACAGCCGATGAAACAGTGAGTCTGTCGCTTGCTGCCAACAAGAACAACACAGCAGTGTATATCGACTGGAACGGTGACGGCAATGTGACACAATATCTCCTCGGCACCACCTACCGCCTCTTTGAGGCAACCACCAAGGGCAATAAGAACGTGGGCGTATATACCTACGAAACCGATGAGACACTCACGGTGTTCAGCATGAAGAATGCTTCGCTGTCGTCGTTTGACGGCTCGGCGCTCACCGAAGCCATCTGCATCAATGTGAGCAACGCCGGACTCTCAGAGATTACTCTGCCACAAAGCGGCAAGCTGAGAGAACTTATCCTCGACGGCAACAACTTCACAGAGTTTGACCTCACCAACTATCAGAGCCTCTACCAGCTCAGCCTCAACAACAACCAGCTCACTTCGCTCGACCTCAGCAAGGTGCCCGGACTTGGACTCGCAGCAGCATCCAACAACCAGCTCACCTCGGTAACGCTCGGCAACAACGAGATGTGGATGCTCCACCTCAACGGCAACAAGCTCGCTGAGATTTCGCTCGACGGAGCACCCAACTTGCAGCAGCTTTCGCTTGCCGACAACTACCTCACATCGCTCAATGTGGATAACCTGAACCGACTTATTGCTCTCTCAATCGACCACAACTACTTCCGCTTCAGCACATTGCCACCGGTGAAGCCGACGTATGGCGTTTATCAGTATCACAGCCAGTATCCTGTGGATGTGACACCCGATGGCATGGTAGTTGACCTCAGCAGCGAGGCAGTAATCAACGGCAATGGCACTGAGTATATCTGGTATCTCGATATGCCATACGTGAACGAGGAAGGCGAGCTTGAGGGCGAAAACCTCTATGAGGGCACTGAATATACCATTGAGAACGGTGTGACCACATTCCTCAACAACTTTGAAGATGTGGTGTGTGTGATGCTCAACAGCGAGTTCCCCGACTTGATTCTCACCACTAATCTTCTCACCATCACCGACTCGGGCGTAGATGGCATCAACGGCAATGGCAAGAGCCGCATTGCAGTTGACGGCAACAGCATCATCGTCACAGCCGAGGCAGGAGCCAAGGTTGCCCTCATAGGCAGCAACGGCACCGTGCTCCGCACCGCCAAAGGCACCACCACAATGAGTGGCGTGGCACCGGGCGTGTATGTGGTGGTAGTGGGCAACAAGGCCTACAAGATTGCCGTGCGCTAAGCCACAAACAGCCGGATAATAGCCGGCACACGATAAAATCCACCTCTATTGCAATAGGGGTGGATTTTTTTATTGCGATATGTTGCAAAAACATTTGGTGCGGTTGCAGAAAATAGCTATATTTGTGTGCAATATTGCAGTTTTCATATACCAACACATGAAAAGAGTACTCCCCATAATTAAAAATGACCCGTGGCTGGAGCCGTATGCCGATGCAATCAACGGTCGCCACGAGGATGTGATTCGCAAAGAGAAAGAGTTGACTGCCAATGGAGGCACAATTGCCGACTTCGCCAACGCCCACAAGTTTTTTGGCCTGCACAAGACCCGCAAGGGCTGGGTGCTGCGCGAATGGGCACCTAATGCCACTGAAATATATGTGGTGGGCAACTTCAATGATTGGAAAGAAACTGAGAACTTCCGCATGACGCGCATCGACAATGGCGCGTGGGAGCTGATGATGGAGCCTGAAGCCCTGCATCATGGCGACCTCTACAAGCTGCGCGTGCACTGGAATGGCGGTGAAGGAGAGCGCGTACCCGCCTATGCCACTCGAGTGGTGCAAGACGAGACAACCTACATCTTCTCGGCGCAAGTGTGGAATCCCTCACGACCCTACAAATTCAAGGTGAAAGACTTCAAGCCGAGCACATCGCCGCTGCTCATTTATGAGTGCCACATAGGAATGGCAACCAATGAGGAGCGCGTGGGCACCTACGACGAGTTCCGCACCAATGTGCTGCCTCGCGTAGCAGCCGACGGCTACAATGCCATTCAGATAATGGCAATCCAGGAGCACCCCTACTATGGCTCGTTTGGCTATCACGTGTCGAGCTTCTATGCAGCGTCGAGCCGCTTTGGCACTCCCGACGACCTGAAGCACCTTATCGACGATGCTCACAGCATGGGAATAGCCGTGATTATGGACATAGTTCACTCACACGCAGTGAAAAATGAGCTTGAGGGACTTGGCCGCTTCGACGGAAGCTACAACCAATACTTCTATGGCGACCATCGCCGCGAGCACCCTGCGTGGGACTCGCTGTGCTTCGACTATGGCAAGAATGAGGTGCTGCACTTCTTGCTGAGCAACTGCAAATTCTGGCTTGAGGAATATGGCTTCGACGGATTCCGCTTCGATGGCGTGACCTCGATGCTCTATTACAGCCACGGACTGGGGCAGGCTTTCGGAAGCTACGACGACTACTATAATGGCGGTCAGGACACCAACGCCATCACATATTTGAGCCTCGCCAACGAGGTGATTCACACCGTGAACCCTAATGCCATCACCATTGCCGAGGAGATGAGCGGAATGCCGGGACTCGCTATTCCGGTGAAAGACGGCGGCATAGGCTTCGACTACCGCATGGCGATGGGAATACCCGACTACTGGATTAAGACCATCAAGGAGAAGAAGGACGAGGATTGGCACCCGACATCAATTTTCTGGGAGCTTACCAACCGTCGTGCCGATGAGAAGACCATCAGCTATGCCGAGAGTCACGACCAGGCACTGGTGGGCGACAAGACGCTCATTTTCCGCCTTATCGACAGCGAGATGTACTGGCACATGATGGTGGGCGACAACAACTATACCGTTGACCGCGGAATTGCGCTGCACAAGCTCATTCGCCTCGTCACCTGCACCACTATCAATGGCGGCTACCTCAACTTTATGGGTAATGAATTCGGACATCCCGAGTGGATCGACTTCCCGCGTGAGGGCAATGGCTGGTCGTATAAGTATGCCCGCCGCCAGTGGGATCTCGTTGACCGCAAGGACTTGAAATATCAATATCTCAACAACTTCGACAACGATATGATTCACCTCGTAAAGGGCGTGAAGAAATTTGAGGCGCAGCCGGTGCGCAAGCTGTGGGACAAGGACGACGACCAAGTGCTTGCCTATATGCGTGGCAACCTGGTGTTTGTGTATAACTTCAATCCGTCGAAGTCGTTTACCGACTATGGCATTCTTGCTCCCGAGGGAGAATATGTGGGCGTGATGAACAGCGACGACCCGCGCTATGGCGGCTATGGCAATATCGACAACACGGTGCATCACTTCACCCAGCACGATGAGCTCTATGCCGAGCACGGAGTGGGCTGGCTGAAGCTCTACATTCCCGCACGCTCAGCTATGGTGCTGAAGCTCGCTCCGAAGCCCCGCAAGAAGGCTGCTCCGAAAGCTGCCGACAAGGCTGAAAAGACGGTGAAAACCGCCAAGAAGGCATCGGTGAAGGCAGAGAAGCCGGCTGCTGAGAAGAAGACAACCGCCAAGAAGGCTGCTAAGAAGACTACGAAGAAAG
>JBJFEF010000092.1:0-9274 GCA_051890435.1 Muribaculaceae bacterium | reverse complement strand
CACACGATGTTTGAAAATTTAAGCGAAAAACTTGAACGCTCATTTAAGGTATTAAAAGGTCAAGGCAAAATCACCGAAATCAACGTTGCCGAGACTCTGAAAGAAGTACGTCGCGCTCTCCTCGATGCCGACGTTAACTATAAAGTCGCCAAGCAATTCACCGACACCGTGAAGGCTAAGGCTTTGGGCCAGGACGTTATCAACGCCCTCAAGCCAAGCGAATTGATGGTGAAAATCGTGCACGACGAGCTCGCCCTGCTCATGGGTGGCGAGCAAGCCGAATTTAAGATTGAAGGCAAGCCTGCCATCATCCTCATGTCGGGTCTGCAAGGCTCCGGTAAGACTACTTTCTCGGGCAAGCTCGCACGCAAGCTCAAGAGCGAGAAGGGTAAGCGACCGTTGCTCGTGGCTTGCGACGTGTATCGTCCTGCAGCTATCGAGCAGTTGCGTGTGCTCGGTGAGCAAATCGCCGTTCCCGTATATTCCGAGCCAGATAGCAAGAACCCTATCGACATCGCCCTCCACGCTATCGACGAGGCTAAGCGTAACAACAACGACCTGGTGATCATCGATACCGCCGGCCGCCTTGCCGTCGATGAGCAGATGATGCAAGAGATTGAAGCCATCAAGAAGGCTGTCAATCCCACCGAAACGCTCTTCGTGGTCGATGCAATGACCGGACAAGACGCAGTGAACACCGCCAAGGAATTCAACGACCGCCTCGACTTCGACGGCGTTGTCCTCACCAAGCTCGACGGTGACACCCGCGGTGGTGCTGCTCTCTCTATCCGCACAGTGGTCAACAAGCCTATCAAGTTTGTGGGTACGGGTGAAAAGCTCGATGCAATCGACCCCTTCCGCCCCGCCGGTATGGCCGACCGCATCCTCGGCATGGGCGACATCGTTTCGTTTGTTGAGCGCATGCAGCAGCAGTACGACGAGGAAGAGGCTAAGCGCCTGCAGAAGAAGATTGCCAAAGACCAATTCGACTTCAACGACTTCCTCGCACAAATCGGCTCTATCAAGAAGATGGGTAACCTCAAGGACCTCGCCTCGATGATTCCCGGCGTGAACAAGGTTATCAAGGATATCGACATCGACGACAACGCTTTCAAGAGCATTGAGGCTATCATCTACTCAATGACACCCTACGAGCGTGCTCATCCCGATGCAATCAACGGCAGCCGCCGCCAACGCATCGCCAATGGTAGCGGCACATCCATCCAAGAAGTCAATCGACTGCTCAAGCAGTTCAGCGAGACGCGCAAAATGATGAAATATGCCGCTACGATGAAGAACCCCATGAAGATGATGCGCGGAATGCGCCGTCGCTAATTGCTTGTCGCGCCCCCAATCAGGGCGCGATTTGCCTTTTTTGGGGAGGGTTTACGATTTTCAGCCCTTGCATTATTTTTTAATCATAAAACAAATTCAAGACAATGGAATTAATCGACGGAAAGAAAATTGCCGACACCATCAAAGCCGAAATCGCGGCTGAGGTGGAGAAGATGGTGGGCGAAGGCAAAAAACGCCCACACCTTGCCGCCGTGCTCGTGGGTCACGACGGCGGTAGCGAAACCTACGTTGCCCACAAGGTGAAAGCCTGCGAACAATGCGGTTTCAAATCCACTCTCATTCGCTTTGAGGACGACGTCACCGAGCAGCAGCTTCTCGACACTATCGACTCGCTCAATGCCGATGCCGACATCGACGGTTTCATCGTGCAATTGCCATTGCCAAAGCATATCTCTGAGCAGAAAATCATCGAAGCTATCGACTACCGCAAGGATGTGGACGGCTTCCACCCAATCAATGTGGGTCGCATGTCGATTGGATTGCCCTGTTTCCTCTCGGCTACTCCTGCCGGAATCATTGAGCTACTCCGACGCTACAACGTGCCCACAAAGGGTGCCAACTGCGTGGTGCTCGGCCGTAGCAACATCGTGGGTAAACCCGTGGCTTCGCTCATGATGCAGAAGGCTACACCCGGCGACGCCACCGTGACCGTGTGCCACAGCCACACCTCCAACATCAAGGAAATTTGCCGCAACGCCGACATCATCATCGCTGCTCTCGGACAGCCCGGCTTCGTCACCGAAGATATGGTGAAAGAGGGTGCCACTGTTATCGACGTGGGCACCACACGTGTGCCTTCCACCCTCACCAAGAGCGGCTGGAAACTACGCGGCGACGTCGATTTCGACAACGTCGCTCCCAAGTGCTTATTCATCACACCGGTTCCGGGTGGCGTTGGCCCCATGACTATTGTGTCGCTCATGCGCAACACCCTGCTTGCGGCTCAAAAGTCGGTTTACTAAGCCATTTCACCCTGGCACAACTCCCTTAATAAGCTGAAGAATGACCTCTTTAGGCACTATATTGATTCTCCTGCTCTCGCTCCTGCAATCGGTGTGGGGTGAGCAGGAGATTTCTTTGCTTTTTGCCGGCGACGCCATGCAGCACGGACCGCAAATCAATGCCGCACGACGTCAAGGAGGCTCCTACGACTATTCCTCGTGCTTCGCGCTCATTGAGGACGACATCAAAGCCGCCGACTATGCCGTAGTCAATCTGGAATGTCCGCTCGGTGGTGCCCCCTACTCGGGCTATCCCGCCTTCAGCGCCCCCGATGAGTTTGCCCGCCAGCTGCGCGACAGTGGCTTCGACCTGTTCCTCACCGCCAACAACCACTGCCTCGACCGTCGCGATGCCGGACTGCGCCGCACCATCGCCACCCTCGACGCTCTCAACATTCCTCACACCGGCACCTTCCTCTCAAAGCAGCACCGCAGCGAGGCTTCGCCTCTCATCATCGATGTGAAAGGACTGAAAATCGCTATGCTCAGCTACACCTACGGCACCAACGGAATACCCATCCAAGGCTCAGTGGTGGTCAACTACATCGACCGCGACCGAATCAGTGCCGACATCGACGAGGCTCGCTCGCGTGGCGCCGAAGTGGTGTGCGTAAATCTCCATTGGGGCATCGAGTATAAGCTTCTGCCCGTTGAGTCGCAGCGGTCACTTGCCCACTGGCTCGTCGAGGAAAAGGGTGTGGACCTCATCATCGGCGGTCACCCACACGTTATCGAGCCAATGGAAATACGCCGCAGCAACCGCTTCAAGAAAGATGTGCTCCTGGTGTATTCCATGGGAAATTTCATCTCCAACCAAAACGGCGACGACAGCCGCGGCGGAGCAATGGTGCTCGTCAATCTCACCACCCACGCCGGTAAGCTCAAGCGCATCAGTGCCGCCTATCGTCTTTTCTTCTGTCAAAAACCATTGCACTCGGCAAAAGCCTCTGCCGCAGGCTCTCATGAAGCCGACCCCACCAACTATCAGCTCATCCCGGCTCACCGCTCCGACCTCATCCGCCCCGACTCCCGCCAGGCTTTCGACCTGTTCATGCGCAACGCACGCCGCATTTTCGGCAACTACAACAGCTCCGTGCCCGAAGCTCCCAAGCCCGGCACTCTTCCCTCGCGCCCCTATCTCGACGGCAATATGCCTGCCTTGCTGCTACGCTAAGCCCCGGGCAAAGTGTTAAATCAGAGCCCAAATAAGCGATATTTCCTTAAATCTGTTACTTTCATGGAATTGTTGCCCTTTTTTTCGCAAAAAAATTCGTATCTTTGCAAAAGTTTTTGCTATTTAGCACTTTTAGGCTATTTCTCTCGATATTAGCTCAAGAGTCTTTATGGTAAAGGCATTTTTTCCCCGACAAATATCTTTTAATCATGGATGTAAATAAAGTATTGTTTTTATCTCAAGAAATTGCCCCTTATCTCCCCGACTCTCAGTTGGCAACTATCGGACACGACCTCCCTATGGGCATTCAGGAACGCGGCATGGAAGTGCGCACATTTATGCCTAAATATGGCAGCATCAATGAGCGTCGCAACCAGCTCCATGAGGTTATCCGCCTTTCGGGTATGAACTTGATAATCGACGATACCGACCATCCGCTGATTATCAAAGTCGCAACTATGCTACCCGCTCGCATGCAGGTGTATTTCATCTACAACGACGACTATTTCCAGCGCAACATCGTTAAAGAGCTCGAAACCGTCAGCTCACCCGACGACAACGACGAGCGTTCTATCTTCTTCATCCGCGGCGCCCTCGAAACCGTGAAGAAGCTTCGCTGGGAGCCCGATGTGATCCACTGCCACGGCTGGATTACGGCCCTCACCGCTCTCTACATCAAGCAAATCTACAACGAAGACCCCGCTTTCATGAACTCGAAGGTGGTATATTCGCTCTACGACGAGATGCCCCCGGCTCCGCTATGCAACCGCCTCGGCGAGAAACTCAAGATGGACGGCATTGCCGCAAAAGACGTGAAGCCTATCATGGGAAAGGACGTGGATGCCGCCATGCTCGAGAAGCTCGCTATCGCTCACTGCGACGGCGTGATTCAATACAGCAAAGACATCAACCCCGATGTGCTCGACTTCGTGAAGCAGTCGGGCAAACCGTTCCTCCCCTATCAGGAACCCGACAAATACATTGATGCCTACGCCGATTTCTATAAATCACTCTAAACTCTTATTCTTAACTTATCCCATACAAAAGCACTATGACAACCCGATTTTTTGCACCCATCGTTGCAACTCTCGTGCTCGCTGCATCGCTTTTCTCTTGCAACGACAACAACATAGGCTCTTCAATCACCGACACTGTACTCGAAGTGGTAGTAGATTCTGCCTACTCCGTTACAGGCCGTGTGGTAGAAAACTCCGAGCTACCGGCGCGCACCATCACCAAGATGCTTGGTGTGATTAAAGCCGAAAACTATGGCGAGCTCACGAGCGATGTGGTCACACAATTTATGCCGGCTTCAAAAATCGACACCACCGGTGTCACTATCGACGACATCGACTCCTGCAAATTCGTCTTCGACATTCCCACAGGCGGATTCACCGGCGACTCCGTGATGCCTATGCGCACCACAATCTATCGCCTCAACAAGCAATTGCCGTCGAAGATTTCTTCCACTTTCAATCCCGCTAATTACTACAACCCCGCCGACGTGCTCGGCGCTACCACCTACACCGCATCGGGAATTATGGCTCCCGACTCGGTGAAGCAACAATATCTGGAATACGATCTCTATGAGTTCACCGTCGATGCACCCCTGGCGCTGGCTCGCGAGCTCTACACCGAGTATAAGAAAAACCCGTCGAACTTCCTTGCACCAAAGGACTTCGCCAACATTTTCCCCGGCATCTACATCGAAAACTCTTTCGGCAGCGGCCGCGTGATGAACATCTACAACACACAGTTCATCGTGTATTACCGCAGCCACGAAAAGCTCGAAAACGGCAACGACACCACCTACTATCGCACACAAGGATACATGGGCAGCACCTCTGAGGTTATATCCAACAACAACATGCGTCTCAACGTGGCTCAATCGGTGAAAGACATGATTGCACGCGGCGACATGATTGTGCAATCACCCGCCGGTTATGAGATTCAAATCGAATTCCCTATCCAGGAAATCATCAACCGCTTCCGCAAAGGCGGCGACTCTAATATTGGCGTGGTCAACGACCTAACATTTGAAATCCCCGTGAGCAACATCACCAACGACTACGGCATCAAGCCTCCTACCTATCTGCTCATGGTGAAAACAGCCGAGAAAGACGACTTCTTTGCCACCAACCACAAGACCGACAGCAAGTCGTCGTTCTATGCCACCTACGACAACAGCACACGCTCCTACAAGTTTACCGGAATGCGCAACTTCGTGCTCGACATTCTCAACAACAAGGGCGGTGTGGCCGACGACTCCGATAAGCACTTCACTCTCACTCCGGTCGATCTCATTGCCGAGAACACAAGCAGCTCGAGCAGCAGCTATTATTACTACTATTATTATGGCACCTCGGCTTCAACATCCGAGATTATCGGCATTCGCCCAGCCCTCAACAAGCCCAGCATTGCCCGTCTCGACCTCGACAACGCAATCATCCGATTCGTATTCAGCACCCAGTCGCTGCGCCAATAATGCAGCCACAGCAGTGCTATCGAGCCCGATTTAGCGTTTTTCGCACCACCCGAAGCAAAAATTTCAGCCAAAAGTAGCTGGAATTTATCAGAAAATATGTAACTTTGCACTCGCATCAGCGATGACGATGCATCAGCCGCAATAGCTCAGTTGGTAGAGCATTTCATTCGTAACGAAAAGGTCATGGGTTCGAGTCCCATTCGCGGCTCACTGAAAAAGAAAGCGCCCCACACACTGTGAGGCGCTTTCTTTTTTCACGTCTTAGCCGGTGATTAGCTTGCAAGCAAAAGCATCACCTTGCGCTTGCCCATAGGCACATCGCTAAATGAGAAACTCCATATCACATTAGCATCCTTGTCGAGATTGTCAAACAGCCCCTGCAAAGCAGCTATCTCATTGACCGACACATTGCGGTCGAGCTTGTGCGACAATATGTTTACTGCCACATTCTTATAGCCTGCGAGCTCGCTACCTTCAAGTGATGCTACAGCTTCTTTCACAGTGTTTCCCTCATACTCGCTAAAACGATAATTCTCACATTCATTCAAAAACGCCAAATCATTGGGCGTCATCGACACTATGCCTGGTTGGCACATAGTGTCAACAATTTTTTTCAATTCGTTATGCATATTTCTTTCTAAGTTCAAACAACGCTGCAAAGTTACGAATTTTCGCCCACTTTTCATAGTTATCTATCACATTTTCAGCACCTTTTATTTTCAATCATTCAAAAGACTAAATTTCACAGCCCCTATAATTCAATTATTTCATCAACCTACCAATATTTTAAGATTTATTTTAATATCACATCATCTTTCATTAAATTCTTAAATTAAATAAAAATTCTCGCTCTATCTCTTTATTGTTAGCATTTTTTTGTATTTTTGCATCAAGAAACTAATGCCTGCCTCAACCTTGCTTTGCATTCTTGCGACAAGCACCCCGGCTGCCGGCATTGCCGCCGCAAGCCGAGCAACCCAAGAAAAAGAATTTTTACATTAGCAAACATTTCATACAACACAATTATTTATTACCCATAATCGTATATGTTAAAGCAAATAGTAAACGGACGTGTTCTCACCCCTCAAGGCTGGATTAGCGGAGGCTCGGTGATTTACGACGACAATCGCATTCTCGAAGTGCGAAACAATAGCTACTTGGTCACCGAAGCCCAAGAAGTAATCGATGCCAAAGGTATGACCGTGGCTCCCGGCGGTGTGGAAATCCACATTCACGGTGGCGGTGGCCGCGACTTCATGGAAGGTACCGAAGATGCTTTCCGTGAGGCTATAAAGGCTCACATGCAGCACGGAACCACAAGCATCTTCCCCACTTTGTCGTCTTCTACTATTCCAATGATTGAAGCTGCCGCCGAAACCTGCACCAAGCTCATGCAAGAGCCTAACAGCCCTGTGCTCGGTCTGCACCTCGAAGGTCACTACCTCAATATGCGCAAAGCCGGCGGTCAGTTCCCCGAGAACATCAAAGACCCCGACCCGAAGGAATATGTCCACATCGTCGAAGACTATAACTGCCTGCGCCGCTGGGATGCCGCCCCCGAGCTCCCGGGTGCTATGCAGTTCGGAAAATACATCACATCTAAAGGCATAATTGCCGCCGTTGCCCACACCGAGGCCGACTATAAAATCATCAAAGAAGCTCGCGAATCGGGCTACTCTCACGCCACTCACTTCTACAATGCTATGCCCGGCTTCCACAACAACCGCGAGTATAAGCACGAAGGCACCGTTGAGAGCATCTACCTCATGGACGACATGACGGTGGAAATGATTGCCGACGGCATCCACGTGCCTCACACAATCATGCGCCTCATCTACAAGATTAAAGGCGTGGAGCGCACAGCTCTCATCACCGACGCCCTCGCTTGCTCGGCAAGCTCTACCGACAAAGCCTTCGACCCACGCGTAATCATCGAAGACGGCGTGTGCAAGCTCGCCGACCGCTCTGCTCTCGCAGGCAGCATCGCCACAATGGACCGCCTTATCAAGACCGCTGTCGATATTGCCGAGATTCCACTCGCCGACGCCATTCGCATGGCCTCAGAGACTCCGGCACGCATCATGGGTGTATATGACCGCAAAGGATCTATACAGCGCGGAAAAGACGCCGATTTCATCATTCTCGACCACGACAACTACCTTCGCGGCGTGATTGCAATGGGCGAGCAGAAGCTCAACATCATCTGAGCCACTCACGAACAACTGCCGCATAGCTGCCGCATCTATGAAGCTCAGCACAAATATCAGCCGGGCGGACAAAAAAACATGATTTTTTGCCCACCCGGCTGAAAAAATCTTCCCAAACTATTGCAAGATACAGAAAAAGTTCTTACCTTTGCACTCGTCAAAAGCGACATACATGGTGAGATTAGCTCAGCTGGTTAGAGCGTCGGATTGTGGTTCCGAAGGTCAAGGGTTCGAAACCCTTATCTCACCCCACTAAAAGAGGAAATTCCCACCGAATTTCCTCTTTTTTCTTTCCCCACTCTCTCACACCCCCAGCACAATCGCCGGGTCGATGTTCAGCTGCTTGCTAATCTTCCTGCCAACCTTGATAGTTGGCTCACTCTTTCCCGACAAAAAATCACAAATGCGAGAAGGACTGACACCAAGCAATTTGGCAAGAGAGGCTTGAGTTAGCCCCATCTCATACATACGCAATTTAATCACATCGACCAATGATGGCTCACCCAGTGCATAGTGCTTTTCAGAATAATCAGCAACAAGATTAGAAAGTAGCAAAAGCTCTATATAATTCGGGTCTGTTTCAGGGGTATCATCATGCACGCATGGTAACAATTGCTCCACGCGCCCCACTGCCCATTCATATTGTGCCTCATTCTCAATTCTTGTCATATTAATATATATCTATATAGTGGAACAATCAATTCTATCATATTCTTTATGAGAACCAATGAATCTTACATACACAAACTGCGGACGAAATTGGATTACAACCACAAGCCGATAATCATTCCCTTTAATATTAAACACATAGTGCTGATTTCCTATGTAGTCAACACTATTAAAAGTATGCTTTATATCGGCGAGATTGGTCCATTGGCTTCTCTTGACTTTCTGAACCCATTCCTGGAGCGCAGTTTTTGCCTCTGGATGCCTTTCAGCATATTCCCTCAAAGGTTTCTCTGTGAATATCCTCATATTTTTTTCTTTGTCATAAAGCTACTATTTATTGCAAAATTACGAATAAAATTCTATTTTGCAAAACAAAAAATCA
>JBJFEF010000091.1:0-2521 GCA_051890435.1 Muribaculaceae bacterium | reverse complement strand
AGTAGCCCTTGGCACTCTCATAGTTGCTATAGTCGAAATCGAGAGTTCCTGCCGATGTACCTATGGTCATCTTCAGGTCGGGCATAAGGTCCTTGAGTGCTTCGGGAAGCACCACCGATGCTACGGTGTTCTGAATCTTTCCTACAACCGACACCACTGTGTTGCCACCCTTTGTTACCTGGAAATCAGTCTTGCCCATAAAATACTTGTGGGTGTAGCTTGCGTCGGTGCTGTCGCCTGCCCACACCACAGCTTGATAGCTGCCGGTGATAAGCCAAAGTCCCTCAGTGGGAATTTCGCTTACCTTGTGGTACTTGCGAATCAAGCCCTTAGAGCTATATATGTAGAGCTGGAAATCTTCCAACAGCGCGTTGATATCCTCTCCGGTTGCACGCGACTCCACCTTCACATCATTGTCGAGTGTCACATCGAGGTTTACCTTGCCCTCACCTGCATCCACTTTTATGGTATCATCAGAGCATGAAGTAAACGCTCCAACTGTCGCGATTAGCGATAATGCCAATATCTGTATCTTTTTCATACTCTTATTATTTTAAATATCCGATTGGAAACGAATTGTAGCTGTTGCCTCATTTCCGTCATTGTCTGTTACTGTAACGATAAAGTCATGCTTTGGAGTTGAACTTGCAGGTGCTCCAATCATATCTTTAGCCATCAAGTTCATGAATGTAGTAATGTCGAAATTGACAGTAGTTTCATTCAGCACGGGTCCGTATGTCTCAGTTACTGTATTACCATTCTCATCTTCGGTTTCGTATGTTCCTCCGCTTGCCACCGGGAAATGGAGTCCGGCAAGAGCAGTTGTGAGGTCATTGCCGGCATCTGACAGACCGGTAGCGAGGTCAAACTGTGTTTCAAGCATTCCTTCCAATAGCGGCTCAAGTGTTGCCGAACTGATTGTTACATGCAGTTTCTTGATACCCTTAGGTGCTGATATAACCACAACGGCAGGTTTCTTATCAGCCCCAAAATCTGATATATTGTTATATGCTCCGCTCCAAAGGTCGATGTACTGGCTTTCAAATGTCGGGCCTTGCGGTGCCTCGGTGTATTTTGCCTGTGTCACTGCAATGGTCGAGGTGAGCTTGTTCATCGTCACTGTGATAGTGGCGGTGCGGTCGTTGTTGGCATCGCTGTTGGCTGCCACATCTACGCTGATTCCGCTTGCAGTCTTGGTCACTGTGCACCACGATGCGCTGCTCTCCACTGTCCAGTCGTGCGAAGCCTTCACCTGAACGGTCTTCTGCTCGGCACTGCAGCCAAACGAAAGGGCATCAGCTCCCACAGTGAGATATTCCTTCGGCGCATCCGGCTCGATGATTTCCTCATCGCCGAGGCTTACATTGCCATTCAAGTCAACACGGTCAACCGTGGCATCGAGCGTTACACCCGTAGTGCCGATGGTTCCATATTCATCGGGAGGATTCGGGCTATCTTTCAGCGAGAAGGTGATAGTGTGGTGATAGCCGGGTGCCACGGCATTGGTGAGCACCTTGTAGCTCGTCACCGGAGTGCCATCCACCTTTCCGCTAAACTCTGCCACAATCGTGGTGTTGCCCTCCACATATTTGAAGTAACCCGAGCGGGTCTCGTCGCCCGAGAACACCAGCGTCTCAGTGTCGGCAACGGTCACCGTCACCTGCACATCGCTCATGCGTGAGCGCAGCTCATCGGTGTAGGCAATCGACACCTTCACATTCCGGAGTGTACATTCAATGGGATCAACCACTACAATATCATTGGCAACAACTGCAAACTGCTTGCTCTTGCCATAGATAAACGGTGCGTCAAACTCTGCCACCTGCTCCTCGGCGTTATATGCCTCTACCACATACTGTCCCACAGGGAGTGCTACAAGTTCGGGCATATCTCCATAGAGGAACGACTGGTTGCCACTTTCCGAAGCGCGATCCACTCGCTTTATGTTGATTGTATATTTGCTCAAATCTTCCACATTGGCGGCACGGCCCACCTCAATGTCCGATACATTCACCCTAATCGAAAGCTGCGAGAGCGACACCTGGCCCTGCACCTCCTCATTTCCGTCGGTGTTGCCATTGTCACCGCCGGGATAGGTGGGGTTGTCGCAGCTCGTCATTGCCATCAGAGCTGCCACTCCCATCATCATTATGCTTTTTATCTTTTTCATTTCCTTCTGTCTTTCATTAGTTAGTAACTGAATGTCAGGTTATCAACCGTCAAGATTGCTCCATACTTCGATGCCTCACGTTCACCAAGATGATCAGAAACCTTGATAGAGCCGGCAGCACGATTTGAAGAAGTAATCATAATCTTAAGCTCATCAGCTTTCTTGTTCGTGACACTGTAGGTTATAGGCACGCTGAATAAAGTATATGCATCTGCTGCATCAAGTTCTATCGAGCCTCTTCCTATCTCAGCACCACCATTCAAGAGTGTTACTGTTACTACAGCCTTCTCACTCGCATCTTGTCCATCACGGCTATATTTATAGTAGCCTTGCAATGAAGCAGGCCTTACC
>JBJFEF010000090.1:0-2527 GCA_051890435.1 Muribaculaceae bacterium | reverse complement strand
GAGTAGGCGTTGGCAAGCTCCTTGCCGTTCACCATAAGCTCGAAGCGCTCGGTGAGTCCGGGCTTTGAGCGGTGCATCTTGGTCAGCGGGCTCATCTCCACAGGATAGTCGATGATGAATGTGGGCTGAATGAACGAACCCTCGCAGAACTCACCGAAAATCTCATCGATAAGCTTACCCTTGCCGAAACTCTCGTCGATGCTCTCCATCTTCAAGTCTTCCACAGCGATCTTGCGGATTTCCTCCTCAGTCTTGCCGTTGAGGTCGAAGCCGGTCTTTTCCTTGATGGCGTCGAGAATAGGAAGGCGGCGGTAGGGAGCCTTGAAGCTGATCACCTTGCCGTCGATTTCGCGCTCAGGCTTGCCGTTCACTGCAATGCAGATGGTCTCAAGCAGCTTCTCAGTGAAATCCATCATCCAGTTATAGTCCTTGTATTGCACATAAAGCTCCATGCAGGTGAACTCGGGGTTGTGGTTGCGGTCCATACCCTCGTTGCGGAAGTTCTTGCCTATCTCATACACTCCCTCGAAGCCACCCACAATGAGGCGCTTCAAGTAGAGCTCTGTGGCAATGCGCATATACATGTCGATGTCGAGAGCATTGAAGTGTGTGATAAACGGACGCGCACTTGCTCCTCCGGCAATTGCCTGGAGTGTAGGTGTCTCCACCTCGGTGTATCCGGCATCATCGAGCACCTTGCGCAGAGTGCGGAGCACGGTGGCACGCTGCAAGAAGGTATCCTTCACTCCGTCGTTCACGATGAGATCCACGTAGCGCTGGCGGAAGCGCAACTCGGGGTCGCTGAAGGCATCATAGGTGACACCATCCTTCATCTTCACCACAGGGAGCGGGCGCAACGACTTGCTGAGCACAGTGAGTTTCTCGGCATGCACGGTTATTTCGCCCATCTGTGTGCGGAACACAAAGCCCTCAACACCCACAAAGTCGCCCATATCGAGCAACTTCTTGAAGAGCACGTTATACTGGTCTTTATCTTCTCCCGGACAGAGGTCGTCGCGGCTGATATACACTTGGATTCTGCCGCGTGAGTCCTTCAGCTCCATGAATGAAGCCTTACCCATGATGCGGCGGCTCATGATGCGGCCCGCGATGCTCACATGGCGCACGGGAGCGTCGTCCTTGAAGTTTTCCTTTATCTCATCGGTGTAGCCTGTCACCACATACTCTGCTGCAGGATAGGGGTCAATGCCCAACTTGCGCATCTCGGCGAGGCTGTTTCTTCTTACAATTTCTTGTTCGCTTAATTCTAAAATGCTCATATTATCGGCAATGTATATAAATTTTTCTGCAAAGTTACACATTTTCCACGACATTACACAGTCGCACCTCACAAAATCACCACATAATCAATTAAATGATAGCTTTTTTCGCTATGCCATGCTTAATGTGGTGCCGGTAGAGGTGACACTGAGGGTGGCGGTGCTGCCCTCTACGAGGGGCAAGTTGCGGTCGATGTGACCCACCGGGAAGTCGAAAGCCACCGGATAGCCGTAAGGCTCAACCATGCGGCGCACCATCGTCTCCATAGTGTCGCCGTTGCCGTCGGGTGACGTAAATTCGGTAAACCTACCCACTATCAGTCCGCCGAGTTGCCCCAAGATGCCGCGCAGACGCAAGTTGTAGAGCATACGCTCCACGCGATACACAGCTTCGGCAACGTCTTCAATGAAAAGTATCTTGCCGGGCGCAAAAATGTCCCACTGCGAGCCTTGCAAGCCGCACAGCACGGCAAGGTTTCCTCCTATCAGCTCGCCTGTCACTGTGCCCGGGCGGTTGAAAGGATGTGGTGGCTCGATGTAGGCAGGCATTCGCCCCTCAAGTATGCCACGGAGTGCCACAATGCACTCATCGGCGGCTCCTTGCACTGCAAATTGCTTGGTCATGGGCGAATGAATGCTTGCTATGCCACAGCGGTGCATGGCAGCGTGCATAGCCGAGATGTCGCTGAAGCCAATCACCCACTTGGGGTTGCGACGAATGATTTCGGGGTCGATGAGGTCGAGAAGATGCACCACGCCGTAGCCTCCACGGCTACACATGATGGCTCGCACCGAAGTGTCGGTGAAGGCGGCAACAAGGTCGGCAAGGCGCTCCTCTATGGTGCCGCTATAGGTGCCGCAGGTGCCCTTGCAATGCTCGCTCACCACTGGCTCATAGCCCCACTCGGCAATAATGCGGCAAGCCGCATCGACATATTCATGCCTGATGTGGCTTGCCGGAGATATTATCGCTATCTTGTCGCCTTTTTGAAGCGATGAGGGATATATCATTTTGGTTATTTTATTCTTTTAGAGTATTCGTCGGACCGGTCTGACCTGTCCGACGGTTTTGAAGTTTCTTATTTCACTTGACAGCCCGGTTTCACCTCGCCTTGCGGACCGATTACCACAAGACTGCCATCGGCGTTCTCGGCACTGAGTATCATTCCTTGCGACTCCACGCCCTTGAGCTTGCGCGGCGGGAAGTTGGCAATGAAGCACACCTCCTTGCCCACAAGGTCTTCAGG
>JBJFEF010000089.1:0-2542 GCA_051890435.1 Muribaculaceae bacterium | reverse complement strand
TTGGCTAAAGTTAGTAATTTTTTTTGAGATAGCATAAAGGGTTGACTGAAAAAAACAGCCAACCCTTCGAACGATTACTATATTTACTAATCAACCACATTTCGATGTTCCGCACGAAGTGCAAATCAAGCACCCTTCTTGATATATAAGGGTCTCTTGTCCGCAATTCGGGCACTTTTGTCCGCTGGCTTTTGTTCCATTGGGCAGATATTTCTTCAGGGCACGTTCCACACCCATCTTCCAAGTGTTGATCGACTTGCTGTCGAGGTCAAGACCACCCACAAGCTTCAATACTTGGTCGATTGGCATGCCATAGCGCAACACTCCCGATATCAATTTGGCGTAATTCCAGAATTCGGGGTTGAACTTGTCGGAAAGTCCCTCGATTGTAGTCTTATATCCACGCTTGTTCACGAAGCGGAAGTCGTAGCGCTTGTTGCCGTTCTCGTCTATTGCCTTCACGATTGTTCCCTTTGTTACCGACTTCGGGCAGAATATGCCCTCATCGTCGTCGGCAAGTCCGGTAAAGATTTCGTATGGACGGTCGTTGATTTTGCCGATGAACGCAATCCACTTCTCCTTGTTGTTCTGGAAGCGTACCACATCTGCTTCGAGCTCGATTGGGCGCTTGAGAATGTGCTCTTCTTCAGCCATATATTTCTGCTTTGGCTCCTCTTTCTTGGTTGAAAGAAGAACGCCCGAGCGTGAGCCATCGCGATAGACGGTGCATCCCTTGCAGCCCGATTTCCATGCTTCCACATAGAGGTCGTTAACCAAGTCTTCGCTCACGTCAGAGGGTAGATTGATGGTTACGCTGATTGAGTGATCCACCCACTTCTGTATGCGTCCTTGCATACGCACCTTTGCAAGCCAGTCGATATCATTGGCAGTGGCTTTATAGTAAGGCGAGCGTGCAAGTATCTCATCGAGTTCTTCCTGAGTGTATTTCTTGGTGGCGTCAATGCCGTTCTGTTGCATCCAGGTGATGAACTTATGGTGGTAAACGATATATTCCTCAAATGAGTCGCCTGTTTCGTCGGTATAATCTACATGAGCATCGGCATCACCGGGATTAACCTTGCGGCGGCGCTTATACACGGGCAAGAACACCGGCTCTATTCCCGATGTGGTCTGCGTCATAAGGCTGGTGGTACCGGTTGGTGCGATGGTGAGGCAGGCAATGTTGCGGCGTCCCACGCGACGCATTTCCTCATAAAGTGCCGGGTCGGCATCTTTTATGCGAAGTACGAAGGGATTGTTCTTTTCACGCTCGGCATCATAAATTTCAAATGCTCCACGCTCCTTTGCCATATTCACTGATGAGCCGTATGCGGCAAGTGCGAGGGCTTTGTGTACTGATTCCGACATTTGTATGGCTTCTTCGGTGCCATAACGCAAGCCCAATGCTGCAAGCATATCGCCCTCGGCTGTTGTGCCCACTCCGGTGCGACGTCCTTTGAGAGTCTTGTTGCGGATTTTGTCCCAGAGGTGAAGCTCTGCCGATTTCACTTCCTCAGTTTCGGGGTCACTCGCTATCTTCTCGCGGATAATTTCTATCTTCTCCATCTCGAGGTCGATGATGTCGTCCATCATGCGCTGGGCGCGTGCCACATGTTTCGCAAAAAGGTCGAAGTCGAATGTAGCCTCGGGTGTAAATGGATTCTTTACATAAGAGTAGAGATTGATCGCAAGCAAGCGACAGCTGTCGTAAGGACAAAGAGGTATCTCTCCACAAGGGTTGGTCGATATGGTCTTGAATCCAAGATCGGCATAGCAGTCGGGCAGCGATTCGCGTATGATAGTATCCCAGAAGAGCACTCCCGGTTCGGCGCTTTTCCATGCATTGTGCACAATCTTGCGCCAAAGAGCTTGTGCATCGATGTCCTTTGACACTAATGGCTCATTTGAGTCGATTGGATATTTTTGCGTAAACTTCTCACCTTTGGTGGCAGCCTCCATGAAGTCGTCGGTGATTCTTACCGATACATTTGCTCCGGTCACCTTGCCTTCGGTCATCTTGGCATCGATGAATTTCTCTGAGTCGGGATGTTTTATGCTCACAGTGAGCATAAGTGCTCCGCGACGGCCGTCCTGAGCAACCTCACGTGTACTATTGGAATATCGTTCCATGAAGGGAACAATTCCGGTAGATGTCAAAGCAGAGTTTTTCACCGGCGAGCCTTTGGGGCGTATGTGTGAGAGGTCGTGTCCCACTCCTCCGCGACGCTTCATAAGCTGCACTTGCTCTTCATCAATGCGGATAATGCCACCATAAGAGTCGGGTGCACCGTCAAGACCAATCACGAAGCAATTTGATAGAGAACCAACTTGGAAATTGTTTCCTATTCCTGCCATAGGGCTACCTTGTGGCACTATATATCTGAAGTTGCGGAGAAGCTCAAAAATCTCATCTTCCGACATTGGATTAGGATACTTCTGCTCGATACGGTGAAGTTCTGAAGCGATGCGCCGGTGCATATCGTCGGGAGTTACTTCATAAAGATGCCCGAAAGAATCCTTCAGAGCATACTTGCTTGCCCAT
>JBJFEF010000088.1:0-2550 GCA_051890435.1 Muribaculaceae bacterium | reverse complement strand
ATCTGTCGAGCTATTTCTACACATGGAAGTCGCCGCAGTCGCTCCTCGACCAGTATGACGGTTCGCAAGCCTATTGGGACACACAAGTGCTCAATGAGGGACACGACAGCCCGGTAGGTCCGATGAAGCTGTGTGAGCAGGAGACCGAATTTGGCCGCACAAGCGACAATGTGTTTATGAAGAATGGAGCGTGGCATGAGCCCGACTACAGCGAGGCGTCGGGATTTAACATCATCGACTTCCCGATGCACTATAACTTCAACAACGCTGCTGCAGCCGTGAACATAGCCAAGAGCGGCGACAAGCTCTATAACGATGCTTCGTGGAATGTGGTGTATGTGGATTCGCACGACTATTGCCCGGGACCGAACGATGGCACGCGCTTCAATGGCGGCACTCAGCAGTGGGCTGAGAATCTGTCGCTGATGTTCACTTTCAGAGGTATTCCGTGCATCTATTATGGCTCGGAGGTGGAATTCAAGAAAGGTTGCAAGGTGGATGCCGGAGGCACCGACATGCCGGTGAAGAACTCGGGACGTGCCTATTTCGGAAATTATCTTGAGGGCACAGTCGTTGCATCCGACTTTGGCGAATACACAGCGAGTGGAAATGTAGCCACCACGCTCAATGCCGACCTTGCACAGCACATTCGCCGCCTCAACCTGATACGAGCAGCGGTGCCGGCATTGCGCCGTGGACAATACACTTGGGACGGCTGTTCGGCACAGGGTGGCATTGCCTTCAAGCGAGCTACTGCCGACAGCTACGCCCTTGTGGCGATTAACGGCGGAGCTACATTCTCCGATGTACCGGCAGGAACCTACGTTGATGTAGTTACGGGGCAAAGCCACACACCCACAAGTGGCAAAATCACCGTGAGTGCCCCATCGGGCAAGGGACAGCTTCGCGTGCTTGTGAAAGACTGGACCGGAGGCAAAGTGGGCGAAGACGGAAAATTCATCTATGCAACATCGCCGGTGGCTCATGGTGGCAGCGTCACCTTCGACGACCCCGGCACTACCGAATACTACACTGCCGATGATGCTGTGGGGCAGCCCGCAGTGAAGCTCGACCCCGCCGGAGGCACTTTCACAACCGAAACACTGACAGTGACGGCAACGCTGAATGACGCTGCGGTGAGCGGATGGTATAGCATCGGTGCCGATGGCGAAAAAACCGCAATCAATGGTACAGCCACATTCACGATAGGCGAAAACATGGCATTTGGAGAAACCATCGATGTGCACTATGGAGCTTTCGATGCTGCCGGACAAGAATTTACCGGCAAAATGACATATAAGAAAGTCGATCCAAACGCCACCATCACGGTGTATGTGAAATCGCCCATCCAGCCCTATCTCTATGCTTGGAGCACCACCACAGGCTCGGTGGTGGAACTGCTTGGCGGCTGGCCGGGCACCAAGCTCACAGCCACCACCATGGTGGGAGGAGAGGAATACTACTATCACACCTTCAGCGACGTGACTGTGTTCAATATCATCTTCAATAACGGAAAAGGAGCACAAACGCCCGACATCAACGGCATCACCGCCGACGTGTATTATGAATATGACGGGCAGCGACAAGCTAACCTCTCGGGCGTAGAAGATGTGACAATTGCTAACGACGGAGCACTTGAAGTGTTCACCATCGACGGACGCCGCTTGCACTCGGTGCAGTCGCTGAGCGAGCTGCCACGCGGCCTTTACATCATCAACCGCCGCAAAGTGGCAATCAGGTGACGCATCAGTCGCCTATTTTCAAAGCTCCTGACTTGAGGGCGAAGTATTTCCAAAGAGGAGCTACCATAAGTGACTGCTTCAAGTCTTCGCGAAGCAGCAGTTGTAGCACTTCGTCTTCAGTGAGGAATTTAATCGCAAGGTCTTCAGTTCGGTCGAGACTTTGGTCGGAAATTCGTTCAACACCTGTTGCAAGGAAGGTGTAAGTGATATTGTTGGTGGAAGCCGGGTTTTGCGAAAGGGCAGAAAACAGCTTCCACTCGCCATTGCCATATCCGGCTTCCTCGGCAAGTTCGCGTTTAGCAGCTTCGAGTGGAGTTTCCCCCTTCTCGGCAACTCCGGCAACAAGTTCGGTGAAAACGTCTTGAAGACCGTGCCTGTATTGCTGAGCCATCACAAATTTTCCATCGGTGGTGATGGCAATCACATTCACCCAAGTGGGATATTCAAGGATGTAATATTCATCGTTGATGACACCATTTGGCAGCAGCACTGTGTCGCGTCGGGCAGTGAGCCACGGCCGCTTAATGATATATTTCGTATCAAGAATTTTCCATTTCTTAATTTCCATAACAGATAATAGGAAGATGGGTTAGAACTCGAAACTTATACGCAGACGTCCGCCTAATCCTTTTTCCACGATGTCGAAAAGGGTGCGGAGAGTTATATTTTCTCCATCATTCTCCACTTTGGAGATATAAGTACGCTTCTTGTCGATGCGTTTGGCAAGATCTTCCTGTGTCATATTAAGGCGTTCGCGCTCACTACGTATTTTGAAGCCAATTCGTAGTGCTTCAAGCTCGTTTTCAAG
>JBJFEF010000087.1:0-2551 GCA_051890435.1 Muribaculaceae bacterium | reverse complement strand
GCCTGCGCCGCAGCGACACGGGCGATGGGGACGCGGTATGGGCTACATGATACGTAGTTCATGCCGAGCTTAGTGCAGAACTTCACTGATGAGGGCTCTCCTCCGTGCTCACCGCAGATTCCTACTTTGAGCTCGGGCTTGGTTGAGCGACCTTTCTGTGTTCCCATTGCGACGAGCTGTCCTACGCCTTCCTGGTCGAGCACTTCGAATGGATCGGTCTTGATGATACCGATTTCCTTGTAGGTCTTGAGGAACTTAGGAGCGTCGTCGCGTGAGTAACCGAATGTCATCTGAGTGAGGTCGTTGGTACCGAATGAGAAGAAGTCGGCAACGGTTGCGATTTGGTCGGCAACGAGTGCTGCGCGTGGCACTTCGATCATTGTACCAATCTTGTAGGCAACAGTTTCGCCGCGCTCAGCGAATACTTTCTGTGCTGTGCGGTTGATGATGTCGGCCTGGAGCTGGAGCTCTTTGATAACGCCAACGAGTGGTATCATGATTTCGGGGTGAACGTCGATGCCTTTGGCTTTAACGTTGAGTGCAGCTTCGATGATTGCACGAGCTTGCATTTCGGTGATTTCGGGATATGTGTTTCCGAGACGGCAACCGCGGTGTCCGAGCATTGGGTTGAACTCTTCGAGGCTGTCGCAAACGGCCTTAACTTCTTCGATAGTGAGGCCCATTTCCTCGGCAAGCTCTTTCTGAGTGGCGAGCTGATGAGGAACGAACTCGTGCAATGGGGGATCGAGGAGGCGGATAGTAACGCCGAATCCGTCCATAGCAGTGAAGATTCCTTCAAAGTCGGCGCGCTGCATAGGGAGGAGCTTGGCGAGAGCCACGCGGCGTCCTGCTTCGTCCTTAGCGATAATCATTTCGCGCATTGCTTTGATGCGGTCGCCTTCGAAGAACATGTGCTCGGTGCGGCAGAGTCCGATACCCTTAGCGCCGAATTTGCGTGCAACGAGAGCATCGCGAGGAGAGTCAGCATTTGTGCGGACGTCAACCTTGGTGTATTTCTCGGCGAGGTTCATGATTGCAGCGAAGTCGCCTGAGAGCTCGGCATCTACTGTAGAAACGAGACCTTCGTAAACGTCGCCTGTGCTACCGTTGAGCGAAATCCAGTCGCCTTCTTTGAATGTTTTGCCGCCCATCTGAACGGTGCGAGCTTTGTAGTCAACGATGATTTCGCCGGCACCTGATACACAGCATTTACCCATACCACGAGCAACAACGGCAGCGTGAGATGTCATACCGCCACGTGCGGTGAGGATACCTTGAGCAACGCTCATACCGCGGAGGTCTTCGGGAGAAGTCTCAAGGCGAACCATGATGACTTTGCGCTTGCGCTCAGCCCAAGCTTCGGCGTCGTCGGCGAAGAATACGATTTGACCTGTGGCTGCGCCCGGAGATGCGGGAAGACCTTTAGCTACGGTCTTTGCTGACTTGAGGGCAGTCTTGTCGAATACGGGGTGGAGAAGCTCGTCGAGCTTTTGAGGCTCCATGCGAGCGAGTGCTGTCTTTTCGTCGATAACGCCAGCGCGGAGAAGATCCATGGCGATTTTCACCATTGCTGCGCCTGTGCGCTTACCGTTACGAGTCTGGAGCAACCAGAGCTTGCCATTCTGGATGGTAAACTCGAGGTCTTGCATATCTTTGTAGTGGTCTTCGAGCTTTTGCTGTGTTTCGATGAGTGATTTTGCGCACTCGGGCATTGACTCTTCGAGAGAAGGATACTTAGATGCACGTTCTTCTTCGGAGATACCCTGGAGCTTAGCCCAGCGGCGAGATCCTTCGATAGTGATTTGTTGCGGAGTGCGGACACCGGCAACGACGTCTTCGCCTTGAGCGTTGATGAGGTACTCACCATTGAAGATGTCTTCACCTGTGGCAGCGTCGCGTGTGAAAGCCACACCGGTAGCTGAAGTGTTACCCATGTTACCGTAAACCATAGCCTGAACGTTGACAGCGGTACCCCATTCTTCGGGGATTTGGTTCATACGGCGGTAGAGGATAGCGCGCTCGTTCATCCAGCTGTCGAATACGGCGCAGATAGCACCCCAAAGCTGATCCCAAGCGCTTTCGGGGAATTCTTTGCCGGTAGCTTTGAGAACAGCCTCCTTGAAGAGCTTAACGAGAGTCTTGAGGTCTTCAACGTCGAGCTCGGTGTCGAGCTTCACGCCCTTCTTCTCCTTAACGCCGTCCATAACCTCCTCGAATGGGTCGATGTCGGTCTTGTTCTTAGGCTTCATGCCGAGAACCACATCGCCATACATCTGCACGAAGCGGCGGTAGCTGTCCCAAGCGAAGCGAGGATTGCCCGACTTAGCAGCGAGAGCTTCAACCACGCGGTCGTTCATACCGAGGTTGAGCACTGTGTCCATCATACCGGGCATAGAAACGCGGGCACCCGAGCGAACAGAAACCAAGAGAGGATTTTCAGAATCGTCGAATTTGTTACCTGTGAGGCTCTCGATGTGGGCGATAGATTTCTCGACGTCGTCCTTGATGATAGCAACGATGGCGTCTTTGCCTTTCTCGTTGTATTCAGTAC
>JBJFEF010000086.1:0-9458 GCA_051890435.1 Muribaculaceae bacterium | reverse complement strand
CCATAGCTGAGGAAGCGGAAATCGTGCTGCATGGCAAAGTCGTAGATTTCGCGCCAATGCCCATCGACAAATGCCGACACAAGCAGCAGCAGCGTCGATTGCGGCTGGTGGAAGTTGGTAATCATTCCGCTGATAATGTGGAACTGAAACGATGGTGCAATCATGATTTGAGTGCTGCCGATATACACATCGGTGTTGTGGCGGTCGAGATAAGCCACTATCTCGGCAAGGGCATCGCGTGTGGAAAGCGTCGATTGGCACTCATAGGGCATCCACTGCCCCACACGCAGCTCCTCCTCGGTTGCATCGGGATTGCCGTGCAGAATCACGCCTATGTAGTAGAGACTCTCGAGAGTGCGCACTGAGGTGGTGCCTACTGCCACCACCGGCTTTGTGCCCTCCATCAGCTCCACAAGCAGCGAGCGCGGCACCGAAATAAACTCGGTGTGCATCTCGTGGTCGCCAATCGTCGCGGTCTTCACCGGCTGGAACGTGCCGGCACCCACGTGCAGCGTAATCTCGCGGCGGGTGATGCCGCGGCTGTCGCAGTCAGCAAGCACACTATCGGTGAAATGCAGCCCGGCTGTGGGAGCAGCCACACTGCCTTCAATGTGCGAATACACCGTCTGATAGTCGGTAAGGTCGCTGGGCTCGGTGCTTCGGTTGAGATATGGAGGGATGGGTATTTCGCCCACAGCATCGAGAATCGAAGCGAATGTGACATTGCAATTCCACGCAAACTCCACCTCAAAAGCATTGCCGCGGCGGTCGATGCGACGTGCCGAGAGTGTCACCTCACAGCCATCCAACATCACCAACTGCTGCAGCTCCTCGGCTTTCCATCGCTTAGCATTGCCCACAAAGCACAGCCACGAGCATCGCCCGGTTGAGGCAAACGAGATGGCATAGTCGCGCGGCGTGAGCGGCTCAAGGCAGAATATCTCGATTGTGGCACCATTGTTGGGCTTGCGGAAACGCAGTCGGGCATTAATCACGCGCGTGTTGTTGTAGATGAGCATTGCACCTTGCGGAAGCAGAGCCGGCACATCGCTAAAGCGATACTCGGCAATCTCACCGGGGCGGTAATATAGCAGCTTGCACTTCTCGCGCTCGGCAAGCGGGTGCTTGGCGATGCGCTCATCGGGGAGAGGATAATTGAAATCCTCAATGCGTATGTTGCGAATATCTTCAATCATATTGCACAATCTTCTTTCTCTTATATTTTTCAGTAATTAGGTGTAAAAACCAAAAAAGGCTTGATTGCTCAAGCCTTTCTTGTCGGGGTACCAAGATTCGAACTTGGGACCCCCTGCTCCCAAAGCAGGTGCGCTAACCGGACTGCGCTACACCCCGAAAAGTTGCAAAAGAGATACCGCTGTTTGAAATTCGTCGGGGTACCAAGATTCGAACTTGGGACCCCCTGCTCCCAAAGCAGGTGCGCTAACCGGACTGCGCTACACCCCGAAAAAGCTGAGCTTTTCTCATTTTGCGGTGCAAAGATACTACATTTTTTTGATTCCACAACAATTTACCACTGCTTTTTGCTCTTTCTCCCGGTTTTTGCCCCCTATGTGGCTGCTTTCGACTTAATTTGGGGCAAAAAAAATCCCAGACATCACTGCCTAAGATAATTTTCTAATTAACCTTCTAATACCATTAACATAAACCTAAAAACTAAAAATTTATGATTAATCATTTACCTCACGGCAATCATAATCATGTCACCTTAAAATCATTTACCATGAAAACTGATGCAAAGATATAGTCTTTATGCTTTTCAACATAATTTTTCAACAAAAAAATCACACTTGCTTAACATTATTTTCAATTTGTCAAAATTTCAGCCACTCAAATTAACACAGCGCAACAAATATCACACTTCAGTAACAAATTTCCAGAAAATCTCGCACATCAAAAACAATATGCCACCTCGTCGTCACCATTGTCACCAAGCTGCAACAAAAACTTCAACTGCGCAAAAAAAATGCCCTAAAACATACCTGTTCGACGATTTTTTCACCGAAATTTTGGCAATTACATTTATAATGTGTAATTTTGCGTGCTTAAAAGCAGTGTTTTACAGCACGCAGTGAAATTTAGCTTTTGTGTTTATGATTAAAAAGAGTACTTTAGAAAAGGTAATGAGTGAGGATCTTGCCGAGTTATGGTCAGTTCTTACGCAAGACGAGAAGCATATTGTGGTAGATAATTTTGTAATTCACAATTTCAAGAAAAATCAAATCATATATGCCGAAAATGATGAGCCTGAATATCTCTGGTGCCTCCTCAAGGGCAAGGTGAAGATGTTCAAGGATGGCATTGGCGGACGTCAGCAAATTCTTCGCCTCTATCGCCCTATTCAGTATTTCGGATACCGCGCTTATTTTGCCAAGGAACCTTATGTGTCGAGCACGGCGGCTTTCGAGCCTTCTACTCTCGGTGCCATCAGCATGAGCCTGGTGTCGAAACTCATCGACGAGAACCGACAGCTTGCCTGGTTCTTCATCCACGAGCTCTCGAAGCACCTTGGCGGTTCCGACACCAAGATGGTCAACCTCACACAAAAGCACATTCGCGGACGCCTCGCCGAGTCGCTCTCACTGCTCATCGACAACTATGGCTATGAAGAAGATGGCGAAACACTGAAAATCTACATGGCACGCGAAGACATCGCCAACTTGTCGAACATGACAACCTCCAACGCCATCCGCACGCTCTCGGCTTTCGTTGCCGAGAAAATCATCACCGTGGATGGCCGCCGCATTAAGATTATCAACGAGCCCGCTCTGCGCAAAATCAGTAAATTCGGATAAACTACTATGACAATTGCCGAAAATCTTCGCCGCACCAATATTGCCGAATATCTGCTGTATATGTGGCATATCGAGGACTTGATGCGTGCTTTCAATCTCGACCTCGACCGCATTGAAAACGATATAGTCGCAAAAATGCCCGAAGACAAGCGTCAAGAAGAGCGCGACTGGGTTGAAAACATAGTGAAGATGATGGAGCTCGAAAATGTGCGCCAACACGGACACTTGCAAATCAACAAGAACGTGCTCATCCGCCTCAACGACCTGCACCGCGAGCTGCTGAAATCTCCAAAATTCCCCGAATATGGCGCCATGTTCTACAAGACTCTGCCATATATAGTGGAGCTTCGTGCCAAAGCAGGCGACAATCCCGCCGATGAAATCGAAACGTGCTTCAATGCCCTCTATGGCACCACATTGCTGCACATGCAAGGCAAAGATGTGAGCGAAGGCACAGCCCAGGCTATGACACAGATCACAACCTTCATAGCCCTACTTGCACGATTCTTCATGCTCAACGAGAAGAAGCCTATCTTTGACGACGACCCCGATGTGGCTGATGCTTAGCTCTTGCCACTCACATACAACGAAGAAACTAAAAGAAACATAATTCAAGAAACATCACAATAATGCCTCAGAACCTATTAGTCACCGGAGCCAACGGACAGCTTGGCAATGAAATGCAGCGAATTGTCGTCGCTAATCCCGGTGTGGTGAACGCAACATTCACCGATGTTGACACCCTCGACATCACCGATGCCGCTGCCGTGAGGGCTTTCATTGAGCATCACTCCATCGACGTGATCGTAAACTGTGCAGCCTACACCGCCGTTGACCGCGCCGAAGACGATATGGTGCTGTGTGCAAAACTCAATATCGAAGCAGTAGCCAATCTGGCAAGTGCCGCACACGACTTCGGAGCTAAAGTGCTTCACATCAGCACCGACTATGTGTTCGACGGCTTCGGTCATCGCCCCTACGAGGAAACCGACGAGCCAAACCCTCGCTCCACCTATGGCATCACCAAGCTGCAGGGCGAGCGCGAGCTGCTCAAGTATGCCCCCGACAGCATCATTGTGCGCACCGCATGGCTCTACTCGCCTTTTGGCAAAAACTTTGTGAAGACCATGCTCTCTCTCGGCGAGAGCCGCGACAAGCTCAGCGTGGTGTTCGACCAAGTGGGCACCCCCACCGCTGCCGCCGACCTTGCCGCTGCTATCTTCACCATAATCACTGCCGAGCAGTGGAAGCCCGGAATCTACCACTTCAGCAACGAAGGCGCAATCTCGTGGTACGACTTCACCAAGGCTATTCATCGCATTGCCGGAATCACCGACTGCGAGGTGTCGCCCATCAAGAGCAAGGACTACCCCACACGCGCCGTGCGCCCATTCTATAGCGTGCTCGACAAGTCGAAGATTAAGGCAACTTTCGGCATCACAATCCCATATTGGGAAGAAAGCCTCGCCCGGTGCATCGCCGAGCTGAAAACAAATCAATAAATAATAACATCTCTATATCTACAAGAACTTTTTTATATCGTGGCTAACTTAACTACTGAAATCGCGAAACGTCGCACATTTGCTATCATATCGCACCCCGATGCCGGTAAGACTACACTCACCGAGAAGCTCCTTCTTTTTGGTGGCGCCATCCATGTGGCAGGTGCCGTGAAGTCAAACAAAATCAAGAAAACAGCTACTTCCGACTGGATGGAAATCGAGAAGCAGCGCGGTATCTCGGTGGCTACTTCGGTGATGGGATTCAACTATGGCGACTACAAAATCAACATTCTCGACACTCCCGGTCACCAAGACTTCGCCGAGGACACCTATCGCACTCTCACCGCTGTTGATAGCGTTATCATCGTGGTCGATGTGGCTAAGGGTGTGGAGCAACAGACGCGCAAACTCATGGAGGTGTGCCGCATGCGCAACACCCCGGTGATTATCTTCGTCAATAAGCTCGACCGCGAAGGCCGCGACCCTTTCGACATTCTCGACGAGCTCGAAAGCGAGCTGAAAATCAACGTGCGTCCGCTAAGCTGGCCAATCAATATCGGTGCCCGTTTCAAGGGCGTTTACAACATTTATGAAGGCGGTCTCGACCTCTTCACCCCCGACAAGCAGAAGGTGACCGAGCGCGTGGAAATCGACGACATCAACGACCCGGCTATCGACGCCGCCGTGGGCGATGCCGATGCCCAAAAGCTGCGCGATGACCTGGAGCTGATTGAAGGCGTATATCCCGAATTCAGCGAAACCGACTACCTTAGCGGAAAGGTAGCTCCCGTGTTCTTCGGCTCGGCTCTCAACACCTTCGGCGTGAAAGAGCTGCTCGACTGCTTCGTGCGCATTGCTCCGGCACCTCGCCCCACAAAGGCTGAGGAGCGCACCGTGGAGCCTCAAGAGGAGGCTTTCACCGGCTTCGTATTCAAGATTCATGCCAACATGGACCCCAACCACCGCAGCTGCATCGCATTTGTGAAAGTGTGCTCGGGTGTGTTCCGCCGCAATGCCAACTACAAGCACATACGCAGCGGAAAGATGCTCAAATTCTCATCGCCCACAGCATTCATGGCGCAGAAAAAGGACATTGTGGATGAAGCCTATCCCGGCGACATCGTGGGTATCCCCGACAATGGCACTTTCAAGATTGGCGACACCCTCACCGAAGGCGAAAACCTGCATTATCGCGGCTTGCCGAGCTTCTCGCCCGAAATGTTCAAATACATTGAAAACACCGACCCTATGAAGACCAAGCAGCTCAACAAGGGCGTGGAGCAGCTTATGGACGAAGGTGTGGCACAGCTCTTCACCAACCAGTTCAACGGTCGCAAGATTATCGGCACCGTGGGGCAACTGCAATTTGAGGTAATCCAGTACCGCCTGCTCCACGAGTATGGCGCACAATGCCGCTGGGAGCCTATTCACCTCTATAAAGCCTGCTGGATTGAGAGCGACGATGCCGATGCACTCGAAGCCTTCAAGCGCCGCAAACACCAGTTTATGGCTCTCGACCGCGAAGGACGCGACGTGTTCCTCGCCGACTCGGGCTATGTGCTGCAAATGGCACAAAGCGACTTCCCCAAAATCCGTTTCCACTTCACAAGCGAATTTTAAGGCACACAGGGTTAAGTGGTGATGCCGTAGTTGCGGCAGGAATTGGCAATGCTGAGCTTAATTCGCTCCACGAGCGATTGCGGCGACAGCACGGTGATGCAGTCGCCGTAGGAAAGAAGCCGCTGCTCAAGCTCCTTGTTCACAATCACGTCGATAGAGAACAAGATGCAGCCATCGGCAAGGCATCCCACCTCTTTCTGGCTGCTGTGCAGAGGCTTGGTGCGAATGTAGGGTGCTTGCTCGGCGAGAGCAGAGAACACTATGTGCTCCACCACGGAGTCGAAGCTGCGCGACACACCAATCATGTCGCGGAAATACTCCCGGGGCCTGAACGACTTGAGCCGCTCATATTTCACATTGCTGGGAGCTTCACTCAAGGCTTCGATTCGGTCGAGGGCAAGGGTTGTCACCAGGTTGTCGCTTTCAGTGGCGTGCCCGTGCCGCTTGCCAAGCACAAACCATCGGTTGTTGTATTCTTTGAGAATATAGGGCGAGAAGCAGAAACCGACCGGCTCGGCCGAATTAAACGACTTGTAGGCGATGGCGACGGGCTTTTTCTCGGATATGGCGTCGTGCAAAGGCGTGATGTGCTTCAGTCCGCGGAGCTGCTCATTGCACTCAAGCAGAATCACCTGCTCGGCCTTTAGCCGCATTGAGGCCACATGGTCCTCCAGCCTATTGACCACATCTTCCACGCCGCCAAATGCGCTGAAGGCGCTCATCTGCTTCAGCACATCGACAGCCTCGGTGAGCTTTATCATGTCGTTGGCCGACAGAGGCACATCGGTGATGCTGTAGTCGGTATCGGAATAAGTGTAGAATTTCTTGCCCACGACCACGATGGGAGCGTAATAACCCAGCGCTTCGGAGTAGCGCATCTCCTGCAAGTCGTGTTGCAGGGTGCGGCGGCTCACGCTGTCGTTCCCGCAGTAGTCGAGCAGTGCGTCGCTGCATGAATTGATCAGTTCATCTAATGTGGCTTGCCGGCCACCGCGAAGCAAGCGGTCGATGGTCTTGTAGCGGATGAGAGCATTACGGTTTATTGGCATAACAGTGAGTGATAATTTTGCGCTAAGATAGCTCATAGCGGCAATATCTTCCAAATTTTTGTGTGGATATTTCTGTGGCACAAAAGCGTATATGGCAAAAAAAGGCTGGTTCCCGCTTTAAGGAACCAGCCTTGCTGATTTTTTCAGGAAATTATTCTTGCGCGTTGCCGTGCAAGGGGGGCGATTCGGTGCGTTCGTCGGATAAATCTGTGAGGCGTCTCCCATCCCGGGAGCACGGTCCTCGTCGCGCGGTAACAATCGTTGATTCGCTCAGTGCTATACGACTATCCGACGAATCTCGTCGATAGCACTGCTTCCTTTCTCAAGTGCAGCAAGCATGTGGAACACCTTGTCGCTCCAGCCGGCAATCATGAAGACATCTTTTTCGTGATCGACGTCGATGGGATTCTGCCCATAGCCTGCGAGGTCGAAGATATAGAGCTTTGCATCGGGGGCGATGGTGCTTTTGTACTTAGCCCACGATTTTGCCAGGCTGTTGCCATAAAAACCACTGTCCCACAACTGGCAGTCGGTGAATATCAGCACCTTGTCCATCACTTTGCCCTCATCACACAGCCAGTCTATCACCTTGTATCCATTGGTGGAACCTCCCACACGTCCCGCCTCCTTACGCATCAATAATACATTTTCGATGATGTTTTCGGAAGGCATCTCGACGGGGAGCCAGTCGTCACCAAACATTCCCACAACGGCATTCCGGCAGCGATAGTTCATCATTGCTCCGAACAGCAACCCTATATCATAGCATCGAATGATGCTGTTATAGCTTACCGGCTGAAACATGCTCCCGGAGGTGTCGCAGGCAATGCACACACGAGTATCTGGAGCAAATGCCGGAATGTTGGCTGCCGAATGTTTTACAGCAGTTTCAAGGCATTTTCTTGCAGGATTACATTCAGCCATACAATTCTCTAACCGTGAAATGGCATTCTCGGTTATTGCAAGTTTACTCTGCAGATAAGCAATATACTTACTCAGGTGGCTGCTGAACCGTGAACATGGTAACTTTGACAATCGCTTTATGGCACAATGCCAATGTTTGAAATCGCCGAGTCCGAGGTCGATCAACTGTGTCGTCAGCTCATTCATCCGAGTCCTTCGTCTTACCACTTTGCGCTTCTTCTTAAGTCGAAATCGGAACAGGACTCTTTCGATTGAATCAAGTAAATTGAGACGCCTCCACATAAGACGATCTATGCGGCTATCCAAACATCTCTCTTTCGGTGTCTTGTGCAGCATCAGATATGCCGACAAGAAGCGGAAGGGAAGCTGCTTGCTGTGTAGCACAGCCTGTTCATTGCTAAGGTAGTCATAGACAATCTGCATAGTCTTCTCATTGACTTTTGCCGAAAGCATGTTGTTCAGGTTGCGAAGCATTGCCATGTAGCCCATGCGCCGGCTTTCAATAAGTTCGGTCCACACTTTCCGCATCAGTTTCTTGCGTTGCCATCTGCCAAGACCTTTCATCTGTCCTGCCTTGCTGAGTTGAGTCTCCCATGTGTAAGGAGTCTTCAACTGTCGGTGGGCAATCTTGTCGAAAAGTTTCTGCTGCTCTTCATTTTCTGCCTTGGGGTGGGCAAGGAAGAGCGCGTCGCGCAAGGTTATAGGCTTGTCCGCTTCCTTGTACTTGGCAAACTGGTACTCGTCGAACTTGCAGAACGCCATTGCAATTCCCTTGAGCAGCTGGTTGCTCAAGCGCTTGAGGCTGCCTGCGCGATGGCGCATCTGATAGCAGGAGAGTAGCTCGGTGATGTCGTCAACTCGTTGAATCACCTTCGCCGTGGCGCGGCTCACAAGGGAGTCGCCGCTATGGCATTGCGACAATTCCACGAGAAGCAGCATCGGCACGCTACGCAGGTGCATCTCTGTGCGCGCATAAATGGCAAGCTGTGCTACAAACTCGGCAGGAACCAGGCGGACGAGGGCGGCTATGCGGTTGATGCGGCCGGTTGCCGACTCATAGAATTTGCCGTCGATCGACATTGTGCATGCCACGGTGGAGTAAAGCTCAAATTCCGGGCTTTGCATCCACGCCTTTGCTCCTTCATGATTGCGAATCACGTTGTCACTACGCAACATTGCGTTGTAACTCATAATTCGTTGTTACAATATTTCAAAGAACTATTATTTTCTGTTGAAAAAAAGCGACAGGATGGTGAAATGGTAGATGAAGGCATTTTCAAATATCCCGCATCGCGCAAGCGCTACTCGAGATACCAAATCGGGTGAACAGCGTGAAATCGACCATTAGCGGTGGATTCCATCTGCAAGTAGTCCAAGCCGACAAATGTCGAAACTTGGTGGAGATATCCATCTGCCTAAGCCGGCAGTGCCGGCCATCCAATGGGGTAATTGAAAAAATATTTCGAAGTATCCCTCATCAATCGTCGACCACCCCGTCGTTTATATCATCTTTTCAAAGAACTCTCTGTTTCCATCATCAAGTGTCCGGC
>JBJFEF010000085.1:0-2575 GCA_051890435.1 Muribaculaceae bacterium | reverse complement strand
AAGCACGAATCGACGAGCTCCAGAAGAATTTTGCCTCCTTTGAGCAAATCAAGCGATTCACTCTGCTCCCAAAAGCTTTCAGCATGGAGACCGGTGAGCTAACCAACACGCTCAAGATTCGCCGATCTATCATCAACAAGCTTTACAGCCGCGAAATCGAGGCTATGTATGTCTGATTCGCGTCGCTGCAAGGCTTTTCTCCCGCAAGCCTGACTGCCTTCTTCGGTGCACCGGCTTCGGAACTATTGGAAACAAAACATTTTTATTAATCATTTAATCCCCCATCAACTCAAGTGATTACACAAGAGCAACTAAAAGAGACGCAAGAGCGCGAGGATGCGCTGAGGAGGTATCTTTGACATCGATAGCAAGCGTATCGAAGTAGAAGAAGAAGAACTGCGCACTCATGTGCCCGACTTCTGGAGCGACCAGAAGGCTGCCGAGGCGCAAATGCGCAAAGTGAAGGAATTACACTATTGGATCGACAATTACGACGAGGTGCGCCGACTCGTGGAGGAGCTGGCTCTTGCCTTCGACTTCATCAAGGAAGAACTCGTCACCGAGGAGGAAATCGACGACCTGTATGCCCGCACAATCGGCAAAATTGAGCAACTCGAGCTGCGCAATATGCTCCGCCTCGAAGAAGACAAGCTGGGTGCCGTGCTTCGCATCAATTCGGGTGCCGGCGGCACTGAAAGCCAGGACTGGGCTCAGATGCTCATGCGCATGTATCTGCGCTACTGCGAGCGTCACGGCTACAAGACCACCATCTCGCAGCTCCTTGAGGGCGACGATGCCGGCATCAAGTCGGTGACTATCAAGATTGAAGGTGATTTCGTATATGGCTATCTCAAGAGCGAAAACGGCGTGCACCGCCTGGTGCGCGTGTCGCCCTACAACGCCCAGGGCAAGCGAATGACGTCGTTTGCTTCGGTGTTCGTAACGCCACTCGTCGATGACACCATTGAGGTCAACATCGAGCAGGCTCGCATCTCGTGGGATACGTTCCGCAGTGGCGGTGCCGGCGGTCAGAACGTGAACAAGGTGGAATCGGGTGTTCGCCTGCGCTACCAGTTCAAGGACCCCTACACCGGCGAAGAGGAAGAAATTCTCATCGAGAACACCGAAACTCGCGACCAACCCAAAAACCGCGAGAACGCAATGCGCCACCTGCGCTCCATCCTCTATGAGAAGGAGATGCAGCACCGACGCGCCGAGCAGCGCAAGGTGGAGGACAGCAAGATGAAAATCGAGTGGGGCTCCCAAATTCGCAGCTACGTCTTCGACGACCGCCGCGTGAAGGACCACCGCACCAACTATCAGACGTCGGACGTTAACGGCGTGATGGATGGCGAAATCGATGAATTTATCAAGGCATACCTCATGGAATTTGCCGGAAAATAAAAAATAACGTAAAGAACAAGTGTGAGAAGTTCACTCTTACCCAATTACCCTTACCACCTCTTACTTTCCACACTTGTCCTTTACTTTTTTTATTTGTAACACCATCACCCTCTCCACTCTCACCTCTTACCTCTTACCTCTTACCTATAAGAAAGAAATTATGGAAAATCTCACTATCGTTAAAGTCGGCGGAAAAATCGTGGAAGAAGAAGCCTCTCTCAAGCAGCTTCTCGCCGATTTCTCTGCAATCGAAGGCAAAAAACTTCTCGTGCACGGCGGCGGACGCTCTGCCACTCGCATGGCTGAACGACTCGGAATCGCCACTCAGATGGTCGATGGCCGCCGCATCACCGACACTCCCATGCTCGAGGTGGTTACAATGGTTTATGGCGGACTGGTGAACAAGACCATCGTAGCTCGCCTGCAAGCACTCGGAATCAACGCCTTGGGTATGACCGGCGCCGATATGAACATTATGCTCAGCGACCGACGTCCCGTGAAAACCATCGACTATGGCTGGGTGGGCGACGTGCGACAAGCCGA
This sequence comes from Muribaculaceae bacterium, assembly GCA_051890435.1. Taxonomy (GTDB): domain Bacteria; phylum Bacteroidota; class Bacteroidia; order Bacteroidales; family Muribaculaceae; genus CALZFJ01. Next base: position 628 of record JBJFEF010000085.1, on the reverse strand, counting down.
CGGCGACGCTCTCGCACGCCTCATCGACTCGGGTGTGGTGCCCGTGGTGGCGCCCCTCACTCACGACGGTAAAGGAAATATGCTCAACACAAACGCCGACACTATGGCAGGCGAAACAGCAAAAGCCCTCGCCAAGCACTATCGCGTCACTCTGGTGTTCTGCTTCGAGAAAAACGGCGTGCTGCGCGACGAAAACGACGACGATAGCGTCATCCCCTCAATCACCCCCGAGGAATACGCACAATTGCGTGCCGAAGGCATAGTGCAAGGCGGAATGATACCGAAACTCGACAATTCCTTCGCCACCCTCGCTGCCGGCGTGAGTGAAGTGGTTATCACAAAGGCTTCCAATCTCCACAACCTCACCCTCGGCACCCACCTCCGCTAACCCCGCTATCCATCATCAGCACCGCCCCTGCGATGCAATATCCTCTTTCGTGAAATCCACGTGATTCGTGTTCACAAAAAACACTCTGCGTATTCTGCGGATTCTGCGTGAGGCACCACAAAAATTTCGTGTGATTCGTGTTCACAAAAAACACTCTGCGTATTCTGCGGATTCTGCGTGAGGCACCACAAAAATTTCGGGCAATCCACATGAGGCAAGAAGTTATTTTTTCGCTCCTTC
>JBJFEF010000084.1:0-9493 GCA_051890435.1 Muribaculaceae bacterium | reverse complement strand
ATGGCTATAAGGTATTTTATGATGTAAAGGAAGATATAGCCATTCCATCATTTAATGCTCTAAAAAGTGTGTGTGGACTGTTACGCCAAGCACAATTGGACAGTAGTCGCACTTGCGTCTATTGGAATGATATGATTGATTTGGCAAGTGACAGTATCTACAAATATGGTAAAGCAAATTAATTGATAATATCATGATTAGAAGGATTGGAATGTTTATGACAGGGCTGCTGGTGGCGGCACTTGGTTTTGCCGAGGATGCGAAGCTGAGTGGAACTATAATCGGCACGGAGCTAAGCGGCGATGCTGTGGGGAATGCCACTACCACACAGAACACGAAAGAAATGGCATTTGACGGAGATTTCAACACTTATTTCAAGGCTTATATTGCCAATGATGAGTGGGACTATAACCGCACGTGGGTGGGACTCGACCTCGGGGAGCCGCATGTGATTACGCGTGTGGGCTTTGCTTCGCGCAAGATGCGCTCCTACAAGTTGCAGCTTGCTATGGTGGAGGGAGCCAACAATGCCGATTTCTCTGACGCTATGCCACTATATATGATTCGCGATGACAAGACGCCGTCGGGCCGGATGACGTATGCCGACATTGATGTGTCGCGCGGTTTCCGCTATGTGCGATTCATGTCGGGACCAAGTGCGGCATGCAATTTTGCCGAGATAGAGTTTTACGGGCACCCCGGCGTGGGCGACGATTCGCGATTGTTCCAAATCACCAATTTGCCTATGGTGGTGGTTAACACTGATGGCATGCGCATGATGCAGTCGAAGGACGACAAGATAAACTCTACCGTGCATGTGATTGCCAATGGCGGTGAATACTTCCTCAGCAAGACAGGCACAGAATGTAAGGGTAGAGGAAATGCGAGCTGGAACTTCCCCAAGAAGCCTATGCGACTGAAATTTGATAAGAAACAGACCATTCTGCCCGATGCTCCTGCCAAGTGCAAGAAGTGGACGCTAATCAACAACTATGGCGACAAGTCGCTAATGCGCAACAAGATAGCATTCCACATGAGTAAAGGCATAGGGCTGAGCTACACGCCTTATTGCCAATTTGTGGATTTGGTGTTCAATGGCGAGTATCAGGGTTGCTATCAACTATGCGACCAGGTGGAGGTGAATCCCGGGCGCGTGGAGCTCACCGAAATGACTCCCGACGACATTGAGGGCGAGGCTCTCACCGGCGGCTACTTCATTGAGGTGGATGCCTATGCCAATCAGGAGACATCGTGGTTTGAGTCGCTGCGAGGCATTCCGGTGACGATAAAGTCGCCCGACGAAGACGAGATTACGCCCGAGCAATCGGCTTACATCAAGGATTATTTCAATAAGTTTGAGACAGCCGTTCAGACGTTTGGCTTCACCAGCGAAACGACAGGTTACAGAAAATACCTCAATCTCGACAGCTTCCTGCAATACTTCATCGTGGGAGAGCTCGATGGCAATACCGACTACTTCTGGAGCATGTATATGGCGAAGGATCGTGGCGAGGAGCAATTTGTGGTGGGTCCGGTGTGGGATGTTGACCTTGGTTTCGACAACGATAATCGCACTTATCCCATCTCTAGCAAAAACGATTATATCTACCGCAGCGGAGGCTCGGTGGCAAGCGATGCCATGAAGCGGCTTGCCGACCGCATACTCATTGCCGATGCCAAGTCGCGTGAGAGATTGAAGTATCTGTGGAGCGATGCGCGAGTGAACCGGCACTATAATCCGGTGTATTACGGCAAGCTTATCGACCGCTATGCCGGGCAGCTTGAGGAATCGGCAGAGCTCAACTTCAAGCGGTGGAATATACTCAATGATTATGTGCACATGAATCCGGTGATAGCAGGCACTTGGAAGGGTGAGGTGCAGCGAGTGAAAGATTATCTCAACTACCGCTTTGCCCAGCTCGACCGCATAATAGGCACGGTGGAGGTGGAAGTGACCAATCCCGATGTTGACCAGGAGGAGCTTGAAGATGAAGGCTCGGGTGCAGTGAAAGCTGTGACGGCAGAGCGACGCTGCCGTGTGGCTGTAGATGGGGCGTGTGTACGCTTTCTCAGCACTGAGGGCGATTACGTAGTATATACCATGTCAGGGGCTGTTGCCGACCGTGGAAGCTGCATGAGGGTGCTCTCCCGACCACTTGAGAGAGGTATCTACATAGTTGTAACCTCTGAAGGCTCAGCAAAGCTTGCCATAAATTAGAAAACCCTTGCAATAGCATAAAAGTGAAAGCCGGAATAAATTTTTCGGCTTTTGCTTTTAAGTTGTGTAAATTTTAGGTAAATTTGTGGTTGATTTGCATCATAATAGATTTGTGATAGGTTTTTCAACGGAATTGAACACTTTAATGGGCATGCTTTATGGAAACTAAAAAATATACACCCGAAGAGGAAGACCGAATGGTCAACAAGGCTTATCAGGAAATGCTCTCAGGCTATTTGCAGAGCAATCACCGCAAGAAAGTGGAGATCATAGAGCGTGCTTTCAAGTTTGCCCGTGAGGCACACAAGGGAGTGCGTCGCCGCTCGGGTGAGCCATATATATTACACCCGATTGCAGTGGCTCGCATTGTCAGCCACGAGATAGGATTAGGCTCAACGTCGATTTGTGCGGCACTGCTGCATGATGTGGTTGAGGACACTGACTACACGGTTGAGGACATTGAGTCGCAATTCGGCAAGAAGATAGCGCAGATAGTGGATGGACTCACTAAGATTTCGGGTGGTATTTTCGGCGACCGGGCTTCGGCACAAGCCGAGAACTTCCGCAAGCTGCTGCTCACGATGAACAACGACATCCGTGTGATACTCATCAAGATGGCCGACCGCCTGCACAACATGCGCACCCTCGGCTCGATGCTTCCGAGCAAGCAGTATAAAATTGCGGGCGAAACCCTCTACATCTATGCACCGCTTGCCCACCGCCTGGGACTCTTTGCGATAAAGACCGAGCTTGAGGATCTCAGCTTCAAATATGAGCACCCCGAGATCTACAAGCAGATAAATGAGCAGATAGCAGCCACCGCCGAGCACCGCAACTCGGTGTATGAGAAATTTGCCACACCGGTGCGTGAGCGCCTCGATGCCATGGGGCTGAAATATGAGATGACAGCCCGCGTGAAGTCGGCTTACTCGATATGGAACAAGATGGAATCGAAGCACATTCCATTTGAGGAGGTATATGACCTGTATGCAGCCCGAATCGTGTTCAGATGCGACAACGAAGCCGATGAGAAGAAACTGTGCTGGAACATCTACTCTGAAATCACCGACCTCTATCGCTTGCATCCCGACCGCACCCGCGACTGGCTGAGCACGCCCAAAGCCAATGGCTACCGAGCACTTCACCTCACAGTGATGGGTCCCGACGGCAACTGGATTGAGGTGCAGATACGTAGCGAGAAGATGAACGAGATGGCTGAGCGAGGCTTTGCCGCCCACTGGAAGTATAAAATAGGCGAGGGTGAGGAAGAAAGCGAGCTTGCCTCGTGGCTGAAGACCATTCAGGATATTCTTGAAAATCCCGAGCCCAATGCACTCGACTTCCTCGATACCATAAAGCTCAACCTGTTCTCGAGCGAGATTGTGATTTTCACGCCAAAAGGCGAGCTGATTACGCTGCCGGTGGGAGCCACAGTGCTCGATGTGGCATTTAACCTGCACTCAGAGATAGGAACACATTGCATAGCCGGCAAAGTGAACCACAAGCTTGTGCCATTGTCGCAGAAGTTGCAGAGTGGCGACCAGGTGGAGGTGCTCACCTCACACTCGCAGCAGCCACAGCCCGAGTGGATCAACTTCCTTGCAACGGCAAAGGGCAAGACACGCCTGCGTGCAGCACTGCGTCGCGACCGCCGCGCCGTGATAGAGCGCGGAGAGAAGGAATTTGCCGAATTTTTGCAGCAGCACGGGCTGGAGGCTGACAATGTAGCTATCACCAAAGTGCTCTCGATGGAACATCTGCAGCATCGCGACGATCTCTTCTTCATGATAGGTTGCAATGAGATAGCACTATCTGACAGCATGATAAGCCGCCTCAAGGGCAAGCAGCAATCGTCGCAGGGCGGACTGTTCTCGAAGATTCTGCGTAACCCCTTTGCAGCGAAGCCCAAGGCTCCGGTTGAGGAAGAAACCATCACCACCATCGACGACAATATCGACAAGAAAAAGACCTATGTGCTCACCACTGAGAATGGCGTGAGCAACTATATGATAGCTCCCTGCTGTCACCCGATACCCGGCGATGACGTGGTGGGCTATATCGACGACGACCGCCATGTGGTGGTGCACAAGCTCACTTGCCCCAATGCCATGAGGCTGAAGAGCAGCTTTGGCGGACGCCTCCTTTCGACCAAGTGGGACAACCGCACCGAGAAGTTCCTTGCTTCAATCCACATTGAAGGAATCGACCGCATGGGTATTCTTCAGGAGCTTATCTACATCATTTCGACCAACATGGCAATCAACATACGTGGGCTGAACATTGCTGCCAATGAAGGCGTTTTCAGTTGTGAGCTAACGGTGCTCGTGGAGGACACTAATGTGGTTACGGCACTATGCAAGCAGGTGAAGAAGGTGAAGGGCGTGAATTCAGCCGCCCGCATAAACTGACAACAATCGAGGCAAAGCCGATGATTGCAGCGACAAAGCCAACCAATAGAGCGAAGTCGGCGGGGCAATCGGGAACTTGCCTATGATAATAATAAACAGAAACAAGCCACGATTATGAAAAAAATTTTCGGCATAGGCAACGATGTGATTTTGCGAGTGCTCCTTGCAGTAGGAGCTATTGCGCTGATTTCCTATTTTCTGCCTAAAGAAAACAAGGTGGACTATAACTATGCGCTTGGGCGCCCCTGGACCTACTCCTTGCTCACTGCCCCATTTGATATTCCCATCAATCTCGACTCGGCGAGTGCTGCACGGCAACGCGACAGCATCAACCGCACTTTCGTGGCAATCTATAAGCACGACGCTTCGGTTGACCGCAAGGCTATTCTCGATTTGCAGGAAGCGCTGCAAGCTACCTCCTTGCCGGGGCAGAAGCGTAACCACCTGATAGAGAGCGTGCGTAGGATATATGTGGATGGAATTGTGGATAATGCCACTTCCGACCGCATTGCATCGGGGGCACTGCCCGAGGTGCGATTTGTGGTGAACAATGTGGCGGAGCCAACCTCGACGGCGCAGATGCGCTCGGTGCGCTCGGCATATGCGATGCTCGACTCGGTATTCCCCGATGCCGATACCCAAGCTGCAATGGACCGCGTGCGAATCACGCGCTATCTCATACCCAATGTGATATGCGACACGGTGGAGTCGAAGCGAATGATCGACCAGCTCTACCAGAAAGCCCTTGCGCCAATCGGCGTGATGCAGAAGGGCGAGCGCATCATCGACCGTGGCGATGTGGTGACACCGCAGACCTATGAGCTGCTGAAGACCTATGAGCGCCTTGCCGAAGACCGCTTTGTGAAGCGCGAGGACTATCGCTACACCATATTCGGACAGATTGCAATAATTGCATTGCTTGTGCTGACGTTCTATTTTTTCTTGCGCTACTTCCGCTGGCGCATCTATAACGACACGCGCAAGATGGTGTTTATCATGACGTTTCTCACGCTGTTCACCATAGCCTCATTTGGAGTGATAGCGGCATTGGGCTCGGGCGTGTATGTGATGCCGTTTGCGGTGGTGGCGGTGATATTCACCACGTTCTTCGACTCACGCACAGCGCTGTTTGCCCACATCATCGAGGTGATGATATGCTCGCTTGTGGTGCCCTATCCGCTCGAGTTTATCATGCTGCAATTCATGGCGGGAGTGACGGCAATCATCACAGTGCAGGAGCTGTCGAAGCGTTCGCAACTGGTGCAGTGTGCAATCTACATCTTCTTGGTGTATTCGCTGGTGTATGTGGCATTGCATGTGATTGCTGATGGCGACTTCAGCAAGGTGAGCCGATATGTGTTTGGCTACTTCGGCATCAATGTGGTGCTGTTCTCATTCTCTTATGTGCTGATATTCTTGATAGAGAAGTTGTTTGGATTTACTTCGACGGTGACGCTTGTGGAGCTCACCGACATCAACAATCCCATTCTGCGAGAGCTGTCGGAGAAGTGTCCGGGCACATTCCAGCACTCAATGCAGGTGAGCAGTCTTGCAGCTGAGGCGGCACATGCCATTGGCGCCAACTCGCAGCTGCTGCGTGCCGGAGCACTCTACCACGACATAGGCAAGATTGACAATCCGGCATTCTTCACCGAGAACCAGAGGGGAGAGAATCCACACAAGGCGCTCACTCCCGACCTTAGCGCCCGCATAGTGATAGAGCATGTGCAGAATGGCTTGCGGCGTGCCGTGAAGGAGAAATTGCCGCAAATCATTATGGACTTTATCACCCAGCATCACGGTTGTGGCAAGGCAAAATACTTCTTCAATCAAGCTCAGAATGCGAGCCCCGACGCTCCAATCGACCCGGAGCCTTACACTTACCCGGGGCCAAACCCTAACAGCAAGGAGACATCGATACTGATGATGGCAGATGCTACCGAGGCAGCATCACGCAGTCTCACCGACCATAGCGATGAGGCGATAAGCAACCTTGTGAACCGAATTATCGACTCGCAGATTGCCGACGGGCTGTTTAAGGACTCGCCTATCAGCTTCCGCGATGTGGAGATAATCAAGCGCACCTTCATCGAGAGGTTGCGCACCATCTATCACACGCGCATTGCCTATCCCGAGCTGAAGAAAAAGCAAGAGTGATTTGCACTAAAAAAATCTAATTAATTAAAATTATTGTGCCACGCCAAGGGGTGTGGCACCCGTTACACGAGTAAACTTATAGGACTCTATGAATATCATAATGCTCATAATAGGAATAATGCTGCTTGTGGCATCGATAACATTCACGTTGCGGCAATGGTTTCCATCGGCGATTACTGCATTTGCGGCACTTGTGGTGCTGCACTTCAGCACATATATATGCCTGCCAATCAGCACGTTTGCTTTTTGGGGAGTGGCGTCGCTGATAGCGCTGGGCATAGTGAGGCTTTCGCCAAAAGGCGAGCCCGGAGGCACCTCAACGGGCAATCTCTATCTCACGGCGGGAGCACTTGCGGGGCTGTTTGTGGGCATAGCGGTGGATGCCAGGGTGATGATATTGTGTGCGATTTTCGGCACATTTTTCGGCTTGCTCGCATTTGCGCGAACTCCTAAAGGATGTTGGATAAAATTTCCATCTTCCAATTTTATTCACTATTTTTGTGCAAAGGGAATGAACATCATTGTCACGGTGGCAATGACAGGCATTGCCATTGAAGGTTTCATAAAGAATTTAGGACGATGAAAAGGACAAATATAGCGATTTTTCTATTAATATTTTTTTACACTTTGGGTTTTGCACAGAAGGCTGCAAAATTTGAGGTGAAGAAGGTGGATTTTGAAAAGATAAAGGAGGAGATTTCAGATCCAAAGTCGAAGTATTTCTACCCGAAACTTATGCAATCGTATCTCAGCAACGACACGGTGCTTGATTTTGAGGGTTATAGATACCTTTATTATGGCTACACATTCCAGGAAGATTATAATCCATTCCGCGAATCGGAGTTCTCGCAAGCCATTGAGTCGCTCTATTATAAGAAGGAATTTACGCGAGCTGAGTGTGACTCAATTGAAAAATTTGCCGAAAAAACGTTAAATGATAATATTTTTGATTTTCGTCAAATGAATTTTTGTATCTTTGCACTCAAAGAAAAGAAAAAGCTCGCACGAGCGTCGATTCGGCAGTATAGATTGAATCATCTTGTGGCGGCAATTCTTTCCTCGGGAAGCGGAACAAAAGAAAGTCCGTGGGTGGTGATATCACCTAATCACGAATATGATTTGCTCAACTTCCTCGGTTATGTGGCGACAGATTACAAAGAGTTGGATAATAAAATCGACTACATCACCGTTAATAAAGTGAACAAGAAATCGCCCGAAGGGTTTTATTTCGATGCTTCACGCATATTTGAGGTGGCAAACCAAAAATTTCCACCTGCAAAAGAGTAAAAAAAAGACAATCAATATAATAGCACTCGAAAATAATAGCACTATTAAAAAGGAGACCATCGCCGCTGTGAAGCCCCGATGGTTTTTTCATTTTATGCAGTGTGAGATTGTCGGGGCTTAATTGCTGCAATCAGGCGTGTTGCACACCGGCGAGTTTGCTACGCCGACTTCGACTGCTTATCTCAAGGTGTAATCCATATTTATCGAGTCATCATATTTTTTTTTGAACACGAATCACTCTAATCGGACTAATCTTTTTTTGGTGGCAATTTTTGGCCTTATGCGGGATTAGCAGACACGATATTTGTTCAGAATGGTTTTATGTGGGATCAGCAGACACGGTATTTGTGCGTAATTTTATAGCTACAATATATATTGATTTGCCCCTGCTGCAGGCTTTTGCAACAGGGGCAATTTAGTTACGATAGATGCGCTTGGGCACGACCTTCGTATGGGGGTGGATTAGATGATTTCGCGGCCTTCTACGATGGCTTCGGTGTCGCGGGCAATCATATATTCTTCGTCGGTGGGGATAACCACTACTTTCACGCGCGACTCGGGAGTGCTTATCACAGCTTCTTTACCACGGATTCCGGCGTTAAGCGCTTCGTCAATCTCTACACCCATAAACTTGAGCGGGCGACACACGTTGGCACGGGTCCCCACTTGGTTTTCTCCGACGCCTCCGGTGAAGACGATAATGTCGAGTCCGCCCATTTCGGCTGCGTAGGCTCCGATATACTTGGTGATGCGGTTCTCATACATGTCGAGGGCAAGTGTGGCGCGCTCGTTGCCGGCTTTCACTGCTGCTTCAATTTCGCGCATATCGCTCGAGATTTCGGAGAATCCTGCCATGCCGCTCTTCTTGTTGATGATGTTCTGCAAGTCGGCGGCGCTGAGGTTGTGCTTTTGCATGAGGAATGTGAGAGCTCCCGGATCTACGTCGCCGCAGCGGGTGCCCATCATGAGACCTTCCACCGGGGTGAGGCCCATTGAGGTGTCGATGCTCTTGCCGCCGTCAACGGCAGTGATGCTACCGCCGTTGCCCACGTGGCAAGTTACGATTTTCTGCTTCTTGGGGTCAACACCGAGAAATTCACACACGCGTGCCGACACATAGCGGTGGCTTGTGCCGTGGAAGCCGTATCGACGCACACCGTCCTCGCTATAATATTTGTAGGGAAGAGCATACATATATGCTTTAGCCGGCATGGTTTGATGGAATGCGGTGTCGAATACAGCCACTTGCGGTACACCCGGGAGCACGGCAGTGATAGCGTCGATACCAGCCATATTCACGGGGTTGTGTAGCGGAGCAATTCCGTAGCACTCCTTAATCATGGCAATTACTTCATCGGTGATGAGCATGCTCTTATTGAATTTTTCGCCGCCATGCACCACGCGGTGACCCACAGCGTCGATT
>JBJFEF010000083.1:0-2583 GCA_051890435.1 Muribaculaceae bacterium | reverse complement strand
CAACTCGGCGAACTTATGCGTGTGCAACGATCTCAGATTTCAAAAATCGAGAGTGGAAAGAACCTTAACTTTTCCACAATAGCTCGTGCTTTTAAAGCAATGCAAATCCCGGCAAATCTCGCCTTTGGCAACACATCTCTCGCTCTTTGGTAATCGTTTGGTCAATCAACTAAAGAATTTCTATGAAGCACATGCACTAATTACCCTAAAGCGTCATACAATCTTTCAGCAATAAGTTAAGGTGTGTCAAAGTAACTCATAAAAAGATAATACCCCTGCTACAAATAGCTGTGGCAGGGGTAAATCTTTCTATCCTGGTAGGATGCTATGTCTTGGTAGGATATTATGTGTGAATAAGATGACACACCATTCCTAATATTTAATATCTACAATCATCATTTCTCTAACGCACTTATCCCAATCTTTTCCGGCAAAAAAGTGAAGCAGTTCCGGGAGGGGCCGGAACTGCTTCGGGGGTATAGAGGTGATTCTTCCGGGGTGGGAAGAATCGGGGTTAGGGGTCAATCCCTGAGGTTTAGAAGAACTTGATCATCTTGTTCTCCACGGTAGTGGCATTGCGAAGAATGTCGAGTGCGTGATTCATCACTGCATTGCTTCCGCGCTGCATTGCAAACTGGCGGTTGCCCTCCTCGGGAGTAGCTGTGCGCTCAGTGCGGTCTTGCTTAACCACCTGGAACACATACACACCATTGTTGCCCTTCACCGGTCCTACCAATTCACCCTGCTTGGCTGTTGCCACACGAGCGGTGAGATCTGATTCGCCTACACCAATCTTGGCGATAAACATCTGGCCGAATGTAACCTGTGTGGTATCAACCTTAGCATTCATGAGTGCTGCATAGCCATTGAGGTCTTTTGCCTTGCCTTGATACTTCTCGATAAGTGCCTGTGCCTTCTTGTCGTTGCGGGCCTTCATTGTGATAGGAGCCTTTACGAGGTCGTTGTCGAGGCCGAGGTATCCGGCTTTGTTAATCTTGTCGAGTGCCACTGTCACCATCTTGTCCGACAGCTTCTCGATAGGCGATACGCTACCCTCCGATGCATCGAAGAGCCACTTCACATTCTTGCGCGAGCCCTCAATGTTGTTGATTTGCGGGTCTTGTGCTGTCACGCTCACAGGGAGTGCATTGTAGCCTGCCTTAGCTGCATTGGCTGCAAAGAGCTCCGATGTATTGTTGGTGTTGATGAAGTTCTGGAGTCCGGTAGTAAGGTCCTCAATTGTCTTAGTGCTGGGATAAACGGTGTAAGAAATATTTGCAATCTCATATACCATCTTCGGAGCCTTCTTCTCCACTACCTTGCAGAAGTAAGCACCCTGCTCGCTCTGCTGAAGTGCGAAGAAGCCTTCGCCGCTATTGAGAATCTTGCTCTTGATTGAGTCGGGCGACTGAAGGAGCACTTGCCATACACCTTCCTGTCCCTGGGCTGCCTTGTTCTTCTGAATCTCGGCAAATGCAACGCCTCCGTCAAGCTGTGCCTTGATGCTGTCCTGGAGCTTCTTGTCGCCCTGAACCATCATCACGTCGAGCTTCACCGAGTCAACCTCCATCTTCTTGCCGTTAACCTTCACAATGGTGTAAACGTTAGAGGCAAACTTGGGTGTGCTCACAGCGCCAACCTCAGCGGCAGTAACGAAGTTCTTCACCTCGGTGTCGCGGATGTCGCTTGCGCGCACGTTCATCTCATTAATATAGAGGTCGCTGTTGTTGCGAATCATATCCACGCCGGGTGCAGCAAGAAGTGCAGCATAAGTGCTGTCGATCATATCCTTTGCAGCATTGAGATCGACGGTAGAAGGAGCAATATCCACTGCGATGATGTGTGCCTGGCGCATCTCCTCATCGAGCTTGAATTGTGCCTTATTCTCGTCGTATGCCTTCTTCAAGTCGGCATCAGTGGGCTCATAGTCCTTGTCGGCGAGTGTAGCAAAGTCTTGCTTCACATAGTTGATTGTGCTGATGGTAGCATTCTCCTCCCAAAGCTCCTTGCGGTCGAGGTCGTTAGCCTGGAGGGTTCCTGTGATAAGGTTCTGAAGTTTCTCATATTTCAAGCTGCGCTCCACATCCTTCTCCATGTCAATCCAAGCCTCGCGTGCCTTGAGCACCTGCTCCTCGGGGATACCATATTTTGCAGGATTGAAGAGCATATCGTGCAACTGGTCGGGAGTCTCAGCACCCATCTGGCGGGCAAATTGCATGATTTGCGGACGTGCTGTCTTGCCGGTCATTGCTGCTGTGAGCTCATCGTCGGTTACATAAATTCCGAGAGCCTCTATCTCTCCGTCGAGGAGAAGCTCGCTCATCATCTGGTTGAGCACCTGGTTTTGAATCACTGCACCATCTACGCTTTGGCCGCGCTCCTGGAGCTGGGCACTCATTTTCTCGTAGCGGCGCTGGAACACAATAGCGTCGATTTTCTCGCTGCCTACCTTAGCGATAGTGTTGCCATCGCCAAAGAAAGTTCTGCCTGAGGTAAGGAAGTCGCCCATGATGAATGCCAAAAGGGCTACACCGATAATGACCGTCAGGAAAACTGCTTTACTTCTAATTTTCTCTAAAGCTG
>JBJFEF010000082.1:5075-9524 GCA_051890435.1 Muribaculaceae bacterium | reverse complement strand
AGAGCGAAATCGCCGAATTCGACACCTATGAGGAGCGCCAGATGTTCCTCAACGAGATTGGACTGGAGGAGTCGGGCGTGAACCGACTGATTCGTGCCGCCTACAAGTTGCTCAATCTTGAAACCTTCCTCACCGCAGGCCCGCAAGAAGTGCGAGCTTGGACCTACCGCCGTGGCAGCAAGGCTCCGCAGTGTGCCGGTGTGATACATAGCGACTTTGAGAAGGGCTTCATCCGTGCCGAGGTAATCAAATACGACGACTACATCCACTATGGCAGCGAGGCTGCTGTGAAAGAAGCCGGAAAAATGAGCGTGGAAGGCAAGGAGTACGTTGTGCAAGACGGCGACATCATGCACTTCCGCTTTAATGTGTAAATGGGGTGGCGGCACCGCTTGTGCTGCGCCGGATATAGCTCAGGAGCCGATAGAGGGTTGTTCCCGCCCCTATCGGCTCCTGATGTTTTTTGTTACCGGCTTGTTACTCGTCGGTGTGCTTGTTACCGGCTTGTTACTCATCGCTGTGCTTCCGGTGGCTTTTGCGACTGATAGACGTTTTGTGGTTACTCGTCGCCGCCGTCGAGCCAGAAGAGATTGTAGAGGTCGCCCATGCGGTTGTTCTCGTCAACTTTGATACGGCTCATGTCGATGTCGGCAAGATAGGGCACCATGGTGTAGATGAGGGTGTCGCCTTGCCTGAGATATTTCTCAAGGGGCTTCCACAGCGTGTCGTACACGGCGGTGTAGTTGTAGGCAAAGTCGGAGCCTTTTGATGAGATGATGTTGGTGCGGAGCAGGTAGTTGTAGGATACGGCGGGAATCTTGTAGGCGAGCGGTTTCTCCATGCCATAACGCATGAACAGCACGCGCAGATTGCCCAAGCTGTCTTCCTTGCAGATTGCCACAGCCTCGCCGTCGTGGAGGTCGTAGTCTTGCATCACTTCGGCGTCCATTGTCACCATTCCATATTCCACCTTTACGGCAGAGGTGCGGTTGAGGTTATTGCGAATGCCTTTCACTGCCGACTCATACTTGTCGGGCAGGGCGGCGATGAGCTGCTTCACGGTTTTGCCCGAGCCCAGCACCTTCAGTGTGAACGACGTCTTGTTGTCGGTGATTTTAATGATTGAGGCGTTGCGTGCCGACACTTCATCTTTCTCGGTGAGCGTGTTTCCGCGCTTGAGAATGAATCCGTTGGCTTTCACCTCACCGTGAATGTCGGTGATGCGATAAACTTTGGCAGCCATTGCGCAGGTGATAGTGAGCATCACTGCCATGAGTGTGAGAATTATTCGCTGTTTCATATTGATGGTTTGTTATGATTTATTTTGTCTCTTTTTGAGTGTGGCGATAATCCAAGCAGTAGTTGCCTTCCATGCCTGTGGCACGAGTTTCGCCCACTTTTTCGTTTTCTCCACGATGATAAGCAGCAGGGTGTAGATGTCGATAGCCCAGGGACAGAATGCTATGGCAAGGAGGAACCAGCCACAATCGGAATAGACCGAGCGCTCCACAAAGAGCACAAAGCTCGAAATGAGCAGGCCGAAGAAGAGCGTGTAGGTGGTGGTGCGCACCAGGAATCCTCCGGCACGGGGGAAACGGCGGCCATAGAAGATGTTGAGCGAAACGAATAGGGCTATCATGATGAATCCGAACACTTCAGATGCCCATCGTGTCACCGTCTTGATGTAGGCGCCTCGCAGCACGGTAGAGGCTGTGTAGGCGTGTATTTTCAGCCCGAGGGTTTGATCGTCGATTGATGTGCGGTGCACGTCGGCTTGGGTGTCGAGTCCCAGCAGCACTATCGAGCCTTTGATAGCATCGGTCCAGTCGGGGATTTCCTCGTAGGAAAGTGAGATATATTCCACCATGAAGTTGATGTACTCACGGCTCGACTTGTGCTTCTTCAGCTCCTCGATTGCTTCGGGATACACCAGTCGCACCGCTTGCAGCGGAAGGCTGTAGATGGTGTCGTGCGACAGGGTATCAACATAAAATGAGGTGAAGGAGCGAATCACGGTATTGTCGCGGTTGCGGGTGTCGAGATTGGTGTAGCCTCGGGTGATGCCGAGAGCTTTGGCATCGGTGAAGAAGCGCGATGTGTCATCGAGGCAATCGATTTTGCAGGGAAACACCACATTCTTGTTGGCAGCGATGGCTTCGCGCAGCAAGTCGTCGATTTCAGGGTCTTTTTCGCCCACCAGGTCGATATCCACGGCTATTGCCGCAGGCTCGCACTCCGACAGCATCATCAGGGCTTGTGCAAGCTCATAGCGTGTACTGCCATTGGGCAGGGTTACTACTGAGATGCTGTTGTCGAAGGGCATGATGCCTTGCGAGTGCTGCAAGTCGCTGTAGATGTCAAACTGGTTGATGTCGGCAGCGCTCGTCGAAGCAAAAAACGACACGCTGAGTGGCACATAGGTTAGCCCACGCGAAAGGCTGATTGTGACAATAGCCACAACCAGCACTTTCACTATGTCGCTTCGTTTTGGTAGCATCAATCTGCTGTTATTTAGTTGTTAAGCAAAATCAGCTTGTGTTATTTAGTCCTTAATCAATATCAACTTGGCAGGCTTGCCCGCCATGCTGCGCATTGTCTGCCCCGGGTTGCCATAGTAGATGGTGGGGTCGCACACCAGGTATTTCGAGTTGCCCGTCACGAGGTAGTCGCCCGGCACATCTTCATCGATGCATACTGCTGCGGCAAGGTGACCGGGATAGTAGATGAGAGCCGTGGGAAGTCCCATCAAGTCGCGCACGAGGCGGGTGAGGAGAATAGCATGGTCCTCACAGTCGCTCATGGGGTAGTAGAGCGTTTCATCGGGGAAGAAAGCGCGGTCGTGACCCCACACTTCATCGTCGTAGCCATATTTGAAGCCTTCGATGAAGTACATTATGGTGCGAAGCTGCTCGTAGGTGCTTTTTCCGGCGAGCTTTTTTGACAGTTCGGGATAGAGCGTGGCTTGTGCGTTGGCGCTCATGGGCGTCTGCGCATAGTAGATCCATCTCGACCACTCGTCGCCCTCGGTGCTGGGCACGGGATAGCTGTCGTAGAAGTCGATGAGGTGCTTGTTCACGTTGTACGACATTGGCGCGGCGGCATTGTAGGGGCGGTGCTTAACAAGGCGTGCATCGTCGGCGAAGCGGGGCTCCTCTTTCATCCACAGCGACATGGCTTTTTCCTTGGGCAGAGCGTAGGTGCACCACTCGAAATCCACCGGCTTGTTGCCATATTCATTTGAGAAAATGTAGTATTTCACGCCATTGTAGCGGCATCCGGGCACGCCCGAGACCCACTGGTCGCAAGCCACAAGAATCTCAAGTCTGCGGGTCACTTTCTCAAATGCGAAACGCATCTGGTAGCCCGACATGCAATAGAGGTAGCCTGCGAGCAAGGTGGCTTCGTTGCACTGCGAGCCGAAGTAGGCTTCGCCGAGTTTGCGGAGCATGGAGTAGTAAGCCCAGTCGTTGAGTCTTAGCTCGTTGCGTGCATCGAGGCATTCTTGGAGCACTACGCTGTATTTGTCGGTCTTGGCGATTTGTCCCACGGCTTTTGCTACGCCTTGGTTGCTGTTGGTTTCGAGCTTGAAACGGCAATCGTCGTCGATAGCGATGGCGATGTTGGAGCCGAAGAAATCAAATTCGCACTTCTTGGCAACGGTGGTGCCTTCGGGAATAATGACGGGAACAAAGGGCTTGGGCTGTACGCGGGCTTTGATGCTCGGCACCTCAATGATTTCGTCAATCTTGATGCGACCAACTCGCGCCACGCTGCCATTGTCGCGAGGCTTAGCGGGCATAGTCTCCTTTTTAGGCTCTTGCTTAGGCTCTTTTTTAGGCTCTTTTTTAGGCTCTTGCTTAGGTTCCGCCTTGGGGGTAACGTCTTTCTTAGGCTCAGCCTTAGGAGTTACCTTGGTGTCAGCCTTTTTGCCTTTTTTAGAGTCCTTTTTGCCCTTGCTCTTGTCTTTCTTTGAGTCTTTTTTAGCATCTTTCTTCACTTCCTTCTTAGGCTCGGCTTTAGGCTCAGTCTTTGGAGCTACATCCTTCTTAGGCTCGGCTTTCGGCTCAGTCTTTGGAGCGACATCCTTCTTAGGCTCGGCTTTCGGCTCAGTCTTTGGAGCGACATCCTTCTTAGGCTCCGCTTTCGGCTCAGTCTTGGGTGCTACATCCTTCTTAGGCTCGGCTTTCGGCTCAGCCTTGGGAGCAACATCCTTCTTAGGCTCCGCTTCCGGCTCAGCCTTGGGAGCTACATCCTTCTTAGGCTCCGGCTCCGGCACAACCTCTTTTTGGGGCTCCGGCTCAGGAGCTACTTCCGGCTCCGGCTCCGGAGTCACAGCAGGCTCCGGCTCATCTTTGATGATTTCAGGTGGCACTGAGTTATCCACAGGCATTGGTAGAGGTTTGTCCGATTGCTCATCTTCCCATTTGTCGCCAAGTGCTGCCACAAATT
>JBJFEF010000082.1:0-4975 GCA_051890435.1 Muribaculaceae bacterium | reverse complement strand
AGAGGTTTGTCCGATTGCTCATCTTCCCATTTGTCGCCAAGTGCTGCCACAAATTCCTTTATTACGCTGTCGCGATAGGCAATGTAGCGATCAATCATTTCTTTGCGCTGCTTTGCGTAGTTGTCGCTGACTCGCTTCTTATATTCCTCATACGATGATGTGTCGTTCTGCATTTCGCGTAGGCTCGACCGCAAGCTCTGCGTAGCGCGTGGCTTGTCGGCAATCACCACCATCGAGATGCAGCACACCATCAGTGCTATGATAAGTGTACGTAGTTGTTTCATGCTCGTTTATGAAAAAATGTTTCTGTTGATATAATTGCAATGCTAAAACCACATTAGCCCATAGGAATCAATATGTTAATTCCCATGGACTAATGCTATTTTTTCATTCAATCAACGCCTGCGAGGCGTTGTGCCAATTGCAATAGGGAGTAGCAAAGATGGGATAATGTCGATTATTCCCAGCCCTTCTTGTCGAGCTCTTCCACGATCTCGTTGCCGCGTTTCTTGAGCTCGTCGCGAATAGCCTTCTTGGCAGCCTTCATCACCTGTGAACGGTCGGCTGCGAGAGTGATTTGCACCTCTTTGAGGCCATTGGGGAGTTCGCGCTGAATTTCAGTGACTACGATAGTCTGGCTCAATGTTTGGCTCACCATGCTGCGGCCACCCACCGAAGTCTGCATCACCGAAGTCACTTGCTCGCCTTGCTCGTTGCCAAACGCGTTCTTTGCCTCGGCAGTGAGCTGGGTCTCGAGCTGGTTGGCGATATCCAAGCGGGCAAATTCCATTGCCTGGAGGCGAGCTGCGTCGATATATTCGGCAGTAGTCTGTCCACGACCTACGGCATATTTTGCTTGTCCGTTGCCGTCAACCTCGTTATGGAAATAAATAGCACGCTGCATTTGCTCAGCCATTGGCATTGAGCCAAAAGCAACCTTCCAGCCATCCTTCTCATATTTCTTTGCTTCCTTTTTCACCTCTTTAGTGGGCTTGTAAGTACGCTTTGCGTCGGTTGAGAACGACTGTGCTGATGCACATAATGAGCTGATGGCAACCATAATAGCTACGAAAATAGCAGAAAAACCTAATTTCTTCATAATTAATGATAGTTTTAGTTAATTAATTTCAAATTTAATAAATAGCGATGCGCATAAGGCAAGTTAAACCTCACAATGCTTCATTGTTGAAGCATAGATTGTGCGCTTCTTGGTCGCAAATTTATATAAAATTCGCTTTCGCTAATCATTTTGAGTGTTAAAAATTGTTTCTCCCATATTGCAGCATCTTCGTGGTTTATTGTCTTTGGGCAAACCATAGTGCGAATACGGGGTCGGTAATGTTGAGAGCATGCCCATCGCTTTCGATGAGGTCGCGCTCGATAAGCGCACTTTTCAGTCGGGCAATATTTGAGGCACTACCCAGATTGAATTGTACGCGAAGGCTCGATTCTCCGAAGTTGGCTTTATAGCCGGCAACTATGCATCGCAAGAAGTTCATTTGATAAGCCGTCAGGGGCTCAATTTGCTGCATGAAGAGCTGCTCTTGGCTGTCGATAAGTGCATCGATTCCCATTTCCAGATGGCGTATTTCCACTGTTTCGCCTTCGTCGATTAGCGAAAAAATTATCCATGACAGTTGTTGCACATAGGATGAATGGTTTTCTACCGTTTCGCAAATCTTTGTCGCCAATTCGCTTGAAATGGAGCGTCGCCTATCGGCAAAGTGTGATACAATATATTTAATCCATATGTCGGTAGGGATTTTCCCGAGAAATTTCAAGTCGCCAAATTGATACAGTGGCATATTACGTTGCTGGAACACTGTCATCATTGTGTGCTTCTTGCTGCCGAAAAGACAGTAGGAAACATGCTGCTGATGCTGCCACACCGAGCGTAGCCGCTTCTGCAAACTTATGCAATTTTGCATTTCGCCTATTTGCTGAAATTCATCGATGCACACCACAATGCGCTTGCCTTTTCGCTTTGCAATATCTTCGGCGAGTTGGAGTACTTCTTCGGGTGTATGGGTGTGGGGCGTTATTCCAAGACTGAGAGCAAACTCAGAGTTTGGCTCGGGCGACACGCTGATTTTTGGCGTTAGCCGAGTGAGAAATTCTCGGGCATTTTCCATCCATAATTCGGAGCGTGAGGCTGTTTGCTTTAGGATTGCTTCGGCGAGGGTATTGTAGAATTCATATTCGGTTTTGCAGCGGAAAATGTCGATAAACACTGTAATCACTTTCTCTTTATCTACTTCTTGGCACACGCGCTTCACGAGCGATGTCTTTCCCCAACGTCGAGGTGAGATGAGAATGGTGTTGATTCCTTCCTCAAAATTCATTTTAAGCTGACGTATTTCGGCCTCTCTACCGATAAAGTTATAATCAGAAACCGAAACTCCAAAAACGAAACTCTTGTTGTTGCTCATATTTTTCTGCTTGCTTGTTGGTGATTTTCTTGGTTGCGAAGATAATAAAAAAACACAAAATACACAAGGTTGTGTAACACAAGGTTGTGTATTTTGTGCGATTATGAGGTGTGGCGGAGTGGTGGAAGTGGGTGGTGGCGGTTGCTCGCCGGTGGGGTGCTTTTGGCTTCGATAGGGTGATGGTGTAGTGATAATTTGTAGTAAAAATAGGGTGTTTTGCTGATAAATTGTTGGAAAATTACGCCAAAACAAGGAAAATCACGCAAAAAGTGATATTTTTGTGATAAAATGTTAGATTTTTCGAGAATTATTTATAACTTTGCATAACTTTTGCTGCATCTCAGCAAAATCGATCAAGCGAGCTTGTCGCTTTTGCATTCGATTTGCAAAAACTTTGCATAACTTTTGCTGCATCTCAGCAAAATCTTTGCAGAAATTTTACAAACAAACATATAGGAATTTAGTAAAAAACACAAAGAAACTTTTTTTGAAATGAATTCAAGTGATGTTTTGAACGACTTGCGACGTCGTTTTCCCAATGAGCCTGAATATCTCCAGGCCGTTGAGGAGGTCTTGACTACAATCGAGGATGCCTATAATGAGCATCCCGAGTTTGAACGTTATAATCTGATTGAGCGCCTGTGCATCCCCGACAGGATTTTCTCTTTCAGAGTGTCGTGGGTCGATGATAAAGGACGCGTGCAGAACAATATGGGCTACCGCGTTCAGCATAACAATGCGATAGGTCCCTACAAGGGCGGAATCCGTTTCCACTCGTCGGTCAACTTGTCGATTCTCAAGTTCTTGGCTTTCGAGCAGACGTTTAAGAACTCTCTCACCACTCTGGCAATGGGTGGCGGCAAAGGCGGTTCTGATTTCAACCCCAAGGGAAAGAGCGATATGGAGATTATGCGCTTCTGCCAGGCGTTTGTGGCTGAGCTGTGGCGCCACATCGGTCCCGATACCGATGTGCCTGCCGGCGACATCGGCGTTGGTGGACGCGAGGTAGGATATATGTTCGGAATGTATAAGAAGATGGCGCGTGAGCACACCGGAACTTTCACCGGAAAGGGTATTGAGTTTGGCGGCTCGCTCGTTCGCCCCGAGGCTACGGGCTATGGCAATGTGTATTTCCTCTTGAATATGCTTGCCACTCGCGGAATCGACATCAAGGGCAAGACGGTGGCTATCTCGGGTTCGGGAAATGTGGCTACCTACACTGCCGACAAGCTCCTGCAGCTTGGCGCTAAGGTGGTGACTATGAGCGACTCCAACGGCACCATCTATGTGCCCGAAGGTCTCTCTCGCGAGCAGCTCGACTACATCTTCAAGCTCAAGAACATCTATCGTGGCCGCATCCGCGAGTTTGCCGAGGAATATGGCTGCGAATACTTCGAGGGCGGACGTCCGTGGGGCGTGAAGTGCGACATTGCAATGCCTTCGGCTACTCAGAATGAGTTGGATGGCGACGACGCACGCACTCTGCTCGCAAATGGCTGTATCGCAGTGTCGGAAGGTGCCAACATGCCTTCTACTCCCGAGGCTGTGCACGAGTTTATCAATGCCAAGATTCTCTATGCTCCGGGCAAGGCAGCAAATGCCGGTGGAGTGTCGGTTTCGGGTCTGGAGATGGCTCAGAATGCGCAGATGCTCTCTTGGAGCGCAGAGGAAGTCGATCGCAAGCTCAAGGATATCATGGCTAATATCCACTCACAGTGCTTGCGCTATGGCAAGCAGGAAGATGGATATGTCAACTATGTGAAGGGCGCCAATGTGGCAGGCTTCATGAAGGTGGCAAATGCCATGATGGCGCAAGGCATCCTCTAAGATTATTATTGAAGATTATTGTTTTTTTACAGTTTGATTCTTTATATCTTTGGCAGGCATCTCACGGGAGTGAGGTGCCTGCTTGCTTTTATCCGGTCTTGCTTGCTTTTATCCAAGTGAGTTGAGCAAGGCTGAGCTCACGAGCATGTAGATGAGCATACCTATAATGTCGTTGGTGATGCTTATGAAGGGCCCTGTGGCAAGTGCCGGGTCGATTTTCAGCTTTTCGAGCGTCAGCGGTACGAAGGTGCCAAACACCGATGCGAATATCACCACGCAGAAGAGCGACACCGACACGGCGATGGTGGTGACATTGGTGGGGTCGAGGCGGAAGCAGTTGTAGCCAAACACCAGCAGCGAGATGATGGTGGCATTGAGCAATCCCACACTAAGCTCCTTCCACAGCTGGCGGGCTGAGTCTTTGATGTCGAGGCTGCCGTTGGCAAGGCCTTGCACTATGATTGCCGACGACTGTATGCCCACATTTCCGCCTGTTCCTCCGATAAGCGGAATGAAGAGTGCCATCGCGGGATTGGTGGCAAAGCCCTTCTCAAAGCCGCCGAGAATCACCGAGTTGGCAAGTCCGCCAATCATTCCTATGAGCAGCCAGGGCAGGCGAGCCTTGGTCTGGGTGAAGATGTTATCGTCCGACTCCACGTCGGTAGAGATACCCGAAGCCAACTGGTAGTCGCGCTCAGAGTATTCACGCACCTTGTCCA
>JBJFEF010000081.1:0-2606 GCA_051890435.1 Muribaculaceae bacterium | reverse complement strand
GCAGCCTTGCGGAGCTGCTCCTCAGGAATACCGATAGCATCGGGGAGTTTGCCACCAAACTTGTTGATAGTGTCAACCTCGTCTTGAGGAACTGAAGAAGAACCGTGGAGCACGATTGGGAATCCGGGGAGCTTAGCCATAACAGCGTCGAGCACGTCGAATGCCAATGGGGGCGGCACGAGCTTGCCTTCCTCGTTGCGAGTGCACTGCTCGGGAGTGAACTTGTAGGCACCGTGAGAAGTACCGATAGAGATAGCGAGGCTGTCGCAACCTGTGCGAGTAGCGAAGTCGATAACCTCCTCAGGGTCGGTGTAGGTGTGGTGGTCGGAAGAAACCTCATCTTCAACGCCGGCAAGAACGCCAAGCTCGCCTTCAACGGTTACGTCGTGCTGGTGAGCGTAATCAACAACCTTCTTAGTGAGGGCAACGTTCTCCTCGTAGGGGAGGTGAGAACCGTCGATCATCACTGAAGAGAAACCGCAGTCAACGCACGATTTGCAAAGCTCGAAGCTGTCGCCATGGTCGAGGTGAAGCACGATTTGAGGCTTCTCCCATCCGAGCTCTTTTGCGTATTCTACTGCACCCTCAGCCATGTAGCGGAGAAGAGTAGCGTTGGCATAGTTACGAGCGCCCTTCGATACCTGGAGGATAACCGGCGACTTAGTCTCGCTGGCAGCCTTGATGATAGCCTGGAGCTGCTCCATGTTGTTGAAGTTGAAAGCGGGGATAGCATAACCACCCTTAATGGCCTTAGCAAACATATCGCGGGTGTTTACAAGACCGAGATCCTTATAATTTACCATTTTGAATAAAAAAATAAAATTATATAAATAAATATTATTTAGTTACTTGCACGTTGTAAAAGCAAATCAGTGACAAAATGTGACTGTGCACACTGTGAGAATTTTGGTTGTAATCTTAGTACGCACAGTTTGTCGGGTGCAAAGATAAGAAATCTTGAATTGTTATCAAAGAAGTAAAGTATAATTATTGTTTCAGAGGCTGAATTTTTAGTGGATTTGTGTGAAAAAGGTGCTGAAAGCGGTGGTTTTGCGGCCGAGTGCGGTGGCATGAGTGAGAAGGTAACGGGTGTAGGTGCTGATGCTGCGTAAGGGCATAAAAAAATGGGGCAATTTTCCTACACGGATAATTACCCCACCGGTATAAACAGATTGGTTTTTATCTTTGCGAAGGAGTGCTCCTGCATTGTGCAGGAGCAACACCTTTGGTTATATATCAGTGATATTAATCAATCTCCTCATCTGCCTCATATCCACCAAGCTCACGGATTTCGTTCTTGAGCATAGTGTACTGCTGATAGAGGTGGTTAACAGCCTCTTCGCCCTGAGTGTAGTCGTGCATAGGAGCTTTGAGGAAGAAGCTGAGGAAGCGCTGGATGCCGTAGCGGCCGGCGCGGTGAGCGAGGTCGCTCAAGAGCACGAGGTCGAGGCAAAGCGGAGCTGCAAGGATAGAGTCGCGGCAGAGGAAGTTGATCTTGATCTGCATTGGGTAGCCCATCCATCCGAAGATGTCGATGTTGTCCCATCCCTCCTTGTTGTCGTTGCGCGGTGGATAGTAGTTGATGCGCACTTTGTGGTAGTATTGAGTGTCCTCATCGTTGCCGTGGCCGTAGAGGTCGGGCTGAACATCGGGCTTGAGGATAGTCTCGAGAGTAGAGAGCTTAGAAACCTCCTTAGTGTGGAAGTTTGCAGGCTCGTCGAGTACGAGACCGTCGCGGTTACCGAGGATGTTGGTAGAGAACCAGCCGCTCAAGCCGAGGCAGCGAGTGCCGAGGATTGGCGAGAAACCGCTCTTGACGAGAGTTTGACCGGTCTTGAAGTCCTTACCTGCGATAGGCAACTTGGTCTGCTCAGCGAGCTCCCACATAGCGGGGATATCGACAGTGGTGTTAGGAGCACCCATGATGAATGGAGCGCCTTCTTTGAGTGCGGCGTAGGCGTAGCACATAGAGGGAGCCACGTGCTCGCGGTCGTCGGCCTTCATAGCAGCCTCGAGATCGGCGAGGTGATAGTGGATCTTCTCGTCAACGGGAACGTAGATTTCGGTAGAAGCAGCCCAGAGGACAACGAGGCGAGAAGCGCCTGTTTCAGCCTTGAACTTGCGGATATCCTCGCGGATTTGCTCAACCATATCCCAGCGGTCTTTGCAATCCTTCACGTTGTCACCATCGAGACGCTTTGCGTAGTTCTTGTCGAAAGCAGCCTTCATAGGCACAATCTTCACGAGCTCGTCCTTAACCGGCTCAATATCTTTCTCTTTCAATACCTCGCAGTTGATAGCCGACTCGTAGGCGTTGGCGGGATAAACGTCCCATGCGCCGAATACGATGTCGTTGAGCGAAGGCATCGAAACGATTTCGTTGTAGTGCAAGTATTTCTTGTCGGCGCCACGACCCACGCGAATCTTGTCGTATTGAGTCATTGAACCAACAGGCTTAGCCAATCCTTTACGTACCATTAATACACCAGTCATGAAAGTGGTGCTTACTGCTCCAAGACCTACTACCAAAACACCAAGTTTTCCTTCAGCCTTCTGAACGTTAATCTTTGTCATAATCTTTTTATAAGTTAATTAGTTTATTCGTT
>JBJFEF010000080.1:0-2613 GCA_051890435.1 Muribaculaceae bacterium | reverse complement strand
GCAGGAGCAGTGCCCTCTCTTTGTTATGTTGTGTTGTTGAATTACACTCTTTGATTATCCAATCAATGAAACCATTACGTCGGCTTCAGCATCAACCACATTTACTTTTCCTTCACGTGCAAGCCAGCCAAGAGCTGCATAAATTTCTTTCTCCTTGAGCTTGGTTGCTTTCTTCAATCCTTTCACTCCAAGTGTGCCCTGCGCATCAAGCGCTGTCCACACTGCACCGGCCCAAAGGCCAATTGTTTCTACATTCATCTTAAAAAAATCAAATAAAATTCTACAATAAATTGCAATCTTTTTCTTTTTCGGCTGCAAAGTTACGAATTTTTCACGAATATCCCAACATTTAACTCCCTAAAATATAGATTTTTAACACGCATCAAAAATATAACACGCTGAATTTCAACGTATTAATCTTAACCAAATATAAATCAATTAATTGCACATTCAGCCCCATTTTGTGCCATTTTCCACCTTCTCCCTGCAATCTGCTTGCTATTCTCGGCAAAAAACACTAATTTTGCCACACGAGAGCGACTAAACGCTTTCGCCTCAGTTTTTTTATGGGCAACGGTATAGTTATTAAAAACACAGGAAGCAGCTATCATGTGATAGCCGGCGATGGCACCATCGTCAATTGCAAAGTGAAAGGCAACTTCCGCCTAAAGGGCATACGCACCACCAACCCGGTGGCTGTGGGCGACGAAGTATCATTCACCGCCAATGCCACCGACGGCACAGCCTACATCACCGCCATAGCTCCCCGACGCAACTACATCATTCGCCGCGCTTCAAACCTCTCAAAAGAAGCTCACATCCTTGCCGCCAACGTCGATCAGGCATTTCTCGTGGTGTCGTTTAAGAATCCTCTCACAAGCACCACATTCATCGACCGCTTCCTTGCCACCGCCGAGGCCTACAGCGTGCCGGTGATTCTCGTCATCAACAAGACCGACATCCTCGACCCTGAGGAGCTGCAATATGTCGATGCAGTCACCCATCTCTATTCAAGCATCGGCTATGAAGTGTTGCAGCTCTCAGCCACATCAAGCACCCCCGAGCACATCTCGCGCCTCCACGCTATGGCTCAAGGCAAAATATCGCTCATCGCAGGCAACTCCGGCGTGGGGAAATCCACAATCATCAACCGCCTCATTCCAGGCCTCGACCTGCGCACCGGCGACGTGTCGGCGACACACCACACCGGCATGCACACCACCACCTTCTCCGAGATGCACCCACTGCCCGGCGGCGGATACCTCATCGACACCCCGGGAGTGAAAGGCTTCGGCACCGTTGATTTCGGCGACGATGTGGCACACTACTTCCGCGAAATCTTCGCCCGCTCAAGCGATTGCAAATATGGCAACTGCACCCACACCCATGAGCCCGGTTGTGCCGTGCGCGAAGCTGTGGAGCAGCACCTCATCAGCGAGTCGCGCTACGCAAGCTACCTAAGCATTCTCAGCGACAAAGAAGAAGGCAAATATCGAAAGCCATTCTAACCGAAGCCCAACCCTAATTGTTAATTTCTATTAATCCAATTAGGAAAAGCAATTTTTTCACATTTATTTCATATATTTGCACTAAAATAAATGTGGTATTGCGAGAATGTGTAATTCGGGTTGGTTTTATACTCGATTTGCACTATCTTTGCAGAAGATAGGCTGCATCTCGGCAAAACAGCTCAAGCAAGCTTGGCTGATTTTGCACTCGATTTGCACTATCTTTGCAAAATAACAAGCAAAGATATCAGCAAAAGTGTGCAAGCACCATCATTGTGATTATGATTGCAACGTGCTGAACGAAGCGTTATCAAGGCAAAATATAGTAAACCTCACAAATAGCACTTTTCACTCAGTTGAATATGGATTTTATTAGTATTTTTAAAAGTATCTTAGGGAAAAATGATTCGGCCGATGCCATCACCTCACGGGTTGTGGAATTGACCGAGGCAGGTTCATTATCAGAAAAAATATCCGAAGCCCAAGCAGCTTCTATCCTTTCACTCACCATCAAAGGTCACATCAACGGCGACGATCTCTCCTATCTCCACCAGCACTTCACAGCAATCACCAAGCTCGATCTTGCCGAAGCCATACTCGATGGAGGCCGCTTCCTCTGCAGCAAGCACAAGAACTTCTACGAATTTGCGCCCAACGAGCTTGCAGGCCACACCCTGCACATCGGCAATTTGAATGAAGTAGTGCTACCGGTGAGCGTGGAAAATGTGGTGGTAAGCAGCTTTGCCGACGTTGATTTCGGCGCTTGCTCCGACCGTAGCGAGTTCACACGCATGTCGGGTGCATTCAGCGGCACACTCCGGTGCATCACCGTGCCTGACGGCAACAAGCACTACAGCAGCCACGACGGTATGCTCTTCGACAAAGCAAAAACCACTCTCCTAAAGTGCCCACTTTCGCACTCCGCTGAGGTTTCTTTCCCCACTTCGCTCAAAGTCATCAGTGCCAACGCATTCCGCGAGTGTAACAATATTCATGAAATCGTTGTGCCCGAAGGTGTCACTAAGATAGGCGAAAAAGCCTTCTATGATAGTGAATCGCTCCAGAAGCTCACCATCCCGGCTTCGGTCACCACTATCGACGACGA